>JBBRHU010000094.1:0-10138 GCA_038222255.1 Fimbriimonadales bacterium
TTGGAAGCGACGCATCGAAAACCTCGGTAGTGGACCTAAAACCCTACATCAACAAGTCGGAGGGACTCGTTAAGAGCCTCACGGGCGAAGTCTCGATGAACTCTCAGGTCGGCTATTGCACGGTGAACAGTCCGAAAGCTCAAGGCGTCACGGGATTCGTCGGCGACAAAGGGAACTTCCGGTTCGATGATGTGACGCTTGCGACTCGGACGCGCTTTGGCTCAGTGCTGGTGGTTTCGCTTGATCAGAAGGATCTTAAAGTTTCCAAGAAGATTTTGGTGCAGGTGGGCACTGAGTCGAGGCCGACCGGCTGGAAGGACAAGGTGGTTCAGATTCCTGGGGCGGGCGGGAAGACAACACCGGGACTCGAAGTCGTAAGTTACGGAAAAGCGCCCTGGGCGGTCGTGACAGCGGACATAAACTTGCAGGTGAGAAACACTTCGATTACGACCGCGACGGTGCTAGACATGAACGGAAACGCGATCAGTAAAATTCCGCTCAAGAAGACGTCCACTGGTGCCCAGTTCGATTTCCCTGAGGGTGCGATGTACGTGGTTCTTTCGTAGAAAGGGTGATGCGACATCGCGAGCTCCTGATCAACGGCTTCTTTTTTGGCGGTCCGTGCGACTCGTCGGTGGGGAAGGAGATCGTTCGGGAACCATGGACTGGTTCTCCTTGGGCGACAGTTGCAGAGGGTGGATGGTCTGAACTCTCCACGGCGATTGAGTGCGCGGAAGAGGCGTTCCGGACCTGGAAACATTCTTCGGTTATTCTTCGCCAGGAGCTCTTGCTGAGGATCGCGACTTTAGTGCGAGATCGGAGCGATGAGTTGGTCGAAACTCTCGTCGAGGAGATCGGTAAGCCGATCCCCTTGGCGAAGGGAGAGGTTGATCGCATGGCGATCACGTTCGAAACAGCGGCGAGGGCCCTCGACAGATGGGGCGAAGTGCCGATCGACATCTCGCTTGATCCGCGAAGCTCGGACTTCCACGTCTCTTCGCATCGAGTGCCGAGGGGAGTCGTTCTGGCGATCGTGCCGTACAACTGGCCTTTCAATCTCGCCGCCCACAAAATTGCACCGGCGCTTGCGATCGGCTGTACGGTCGTGATGAAGGTTTCGCCCACTGCCGCCTACAGCGGGCTCACTCTCGCACGACTCATCCACGAGGCCGGGTGTCCTCCTGGGGTTCTGAATGCTTGGAACGGCCCTACCGCTTTGATGTCGAAAGTCATCAACCACCCTAAGGTAAATGTGGTGAGCTTCACGGGTTCGGCCGCGGTGGGCTGGGAAGTTGCGAAGCTGCCACGGAGCAAACATGTCGTCTTGGAGCTAGGAGGAGACGCCTCGGTTGTCTTCTTATCCGGAACCGATATTGAAGCTGCAGTGCCCCGAGTTGTCGCTTCGGCATTCGGCTACGCAGGGCAGGTCTGCATTTCTGCTCAGCACCTCTGGGTTCATGCAGATGACCTGGAGCGGGTCTCAGAATTGCTGGTGTCACAAACCCGTGCGCTAGCTCGTACGGACGCCACAGACAGATCGGGAATTTGCGGTCCGATGATTAGCGTTGAGGCTGCCACGCGGGTAAAGGATTGGATCGACGAGGCAGTTGAGGGCGGCGGTCAAGTGCTCGTTGGTGGCGAGCGCGAGGGTAATTTTGTGGAGCCGACGTTGGTCTTGAATCCGCCGAAGAATTCTCGACTAGCGAACGAGGAAGTGTTTGGCCCCGTACTCACTCTTCGCAGTTACACTAACCCGGACGAACCGAGACAGGCAATCAACGGCTCCCGCTACGGGATCCACGCGAGCGTGTTTGGTACAGACGCGAGCACCTACGCAGACACTTTGGAGATCGCGGGTGTGGTCATTGACGATGCCCCGACAGTAAGATTTGACGCTGCACCTTATGGCGGAGTCCGAGAGAGTGGGCTGGGCAGGGAAGGTGTTTGGGAGTCGATGCTCGAATTCTCAACCCCCAAAACGACGATTCGGCGAACTACTTAACTGCGGCCTTCACGCCGGCACGAATGCCTTCGACAAGAGCACTAAACCCAGAGCGCGAGGCGATGAATGCCTCGTCCTTACGGTTTGTCAATACGACCATTTCGATGAGCACAGTGGGTACTTGGCTGTAGATTGAACCCGTCAATGCTCCTTGTTTCGCTCCCACCGCAGTCTGCAAGTCCGTCTTAAGCCCGTTGTCGTGATGCTTGCCTTTTAGAGAGACCGCGAGTGCGGAGTGAAATGCCTTCGCGGCTTTTGTGGAGATCGCGATAACACGGTCGCTTGGGCCGCTCATCGTTCCTACTTTGCCTTTTTGGCTTGGATAATACACAGCGAAGCCCGATCCATCTGCAGCATCGCAGTGGAGACGGATGAGAAGGTTGGCCTTAGATTCGTTCGCGATCCGGGCTCGATCTTTGTTGAGGACCTTCTCGTTTTCTGAAGTCTTCGTGAGCACAACTTTGTAGCCGTCCTCTACAAGCTTCTGCTGAAGCGCTTTTGCGACTTCCCAATTTAAGTGCAGTTCGGTGAGCTTCCTGCCTTTGGTTCCCTGGCCGACTTCGCTTGGATGTCCAGGATCAATGCAAATCGTTCTTTGGCTCTGAAGAAGAGTGCCAACAATAATCGCAATCATGCGCTGAGCTTACTCGGTGGACTTGCGTCGCCGATGCCCCTCGACAACGATCGTGAACTCGCCCTTGTGAGGCATCTGATCTTCCGTCGGCACACCGGGGAATTCGCCTCGATAGACTTGCTGAAACATCTTAGTCATCTCCCGACAAACCGCGTATCGGCGTGGGCCAAGAGATTCGCCGAGTGATTTGAGGAGCGGCTCTATTCTGAAGGGGGATTCAAAAAGGACCAGTGTGAGGGTGGAATTCACGAACGGCTCGAGTTCTTTTCGAATGTCGCCCGGCTTGCGTGGAAGGAACCCCAGGAACGCGAATCGCTGCGCGAAGAAGCCGCTGAGCATGAGGGCCGTCACCACGGCGGAAGGACCCGGGATAGCATCGATCGTGATGCCTTCTTCGTGGGCTAGGTCCGCGAGGCGAGACCCTGGGTCGCTGATTGTAGGAGCACCGCCGTCGCTTAGGAGCGCTGCGGTTTTTCCTTCTTTGATCTCAGCAATGATCTTCTCAAGCTGGCCGTCGCTGGTGTGTTCGTTCACCACCCGCATCGGCTTCTTGATTTCAAGATAGCTGCTCAGTTTTCCCGAGACCCTTGTGTCTTCAACCAACCAGAAGTCGGCGTTTGTTAGCGATTCTTTCGCACGAGGAGAGAGGTCACCTAAGTTGCCGATAGGAGTTGCGACGAGGGTCAGCTGTGGCCGACCCTCGTCTTGGTTCCTCACTTTTTGGCGCCTGCCGGCGCGGCTGGTGGTCCGCCAGGGAGACCTGGGAGAGCGCCGCTGGTTGCAGGAGGAGGAGTTGTGGAGCCGGTGGTGGGAGCAGTCCCAGCAGGCTTCTTCTTTGCATCTTCTTCCGCAGCCTTCTTGGCAGCTTCAGCGTCTTGCTTCTTTCGCTCTTCTTCTGCAGCCTTCGCCTCAGCAGCGAATTTCTCTTCCATTGCCTTATCTTCCTTCCATCGGGCCTGAGCGTCTTCGAAGTCCTTGGTCTTTTCAGTCGGCAGGTTGCCTTCGGATTTGACCTTGAGGAATCGAGCGCTGAGGTCTCGGAAGGTGACATCGCCAGCGGTATCGTACTTGCGAAGGTTCTTCAACGCAAGGGTGATCTGGTCGCCTGCCTCAGCGAATTTCTTCTGCTGGGTGAAGATTTCAGCCAGCTCGAGTCGCATTGCTTGGCTCTCGGTGTGTTGAAGTACCGCCAAAGTCGACGAGACCTTCTCTTCGCCTAGTGCAACCTTGTCGACCCCCGGAGTCACGTAGATCTGTTGGATCGCCAAGTACCACGCAAGCGTCGCGAGTCGGTTTGCACTCTTTTCGCCTTGGAGGCCCTTCGCTTCTTTTGCAATCACGCGAAGTTTCTCTTCGAGTGATCGAGGATCAGAAGTCATCTTTGGATCTTGAGTCAGCTTCTGGTAATCGTAAACAAGCTTGGCCGCCTTGTCCTTCCACTCCGCCTTCTCAACTGCGGTCTCGATCAACTTCGATGCAACTGTCTGCGCGTTGGTGTTTTGGATGTTCTTGCGATAGGTTTCCTTCGTCTTCTCAAAATCAGCCGGAAGCTTTGTAGCGACTCCGACGACCTTGTAAATCGAAAATCCGTCGTTCATCTTTATAACGCCGCTCACCTGACCGTTCGCAAGTCCCCTCAAGTCCTTGTAGGATCCCTCGGTGTCAATCGTTCGCTGGTTGATGAGCGAGGTCACCTCAGACTTCTTCTTGTCCTTTGGTGCGAGTTCCTCGGAATACCGCTCCATGACGGTTTCGAAAGGCGTGCCGGACTTGATTGCGGCAAGTGCTTCCTGGGCCTTCTTTTCAGCATCGGGCGTCTTGATCGGAATCAGGATTCGCTTGACCGTGACGTCTTGGAAGCTCTTCTTGAGTTCTTCATCCGAGATCTTCTCGGTGCTACCAAGTGAGTCAACGAGCAGCTGGCGGCCGAACTGTCGGATCATGAGTTCGCGTGCGGCTGAGTCACCGAGTTTTGACTTGAACTTGGCGAGGTCTTCTTTCTTGATGTCGGCGATAGACTTTCCGCCCGTCATCTTTTTGAACTCCACCTCAAAATCAGCATCCGTGGCATCAGGTTTGATCTGCTTGCCCATCATCATCTGGAGCCGAATCTGCATCATCTGCTGCTCCATGCTGGCCTGATAGGCCTTCGTGATCGCCTCGTCGGAGAATTCGATCTTCTTCTCCTTGGCGACCTGCACGGTTGCTGCAGCATCTATGAGCGATCTCAGCGCATAGAAGATGTCCCTAGCTTCGTCTGCAGGCGATTTGTCCAGGTCAGGTCCACCCTGAGACCTCTGTGCGTTAGCTAGGGCCTCTTGAATTTCGCCCTCATATACCGGAACACTGCCGACGGTAATCGCGACATCGTTCTTTTCCTTTTGCCCACCAGCGCTGCCCGCTCGGTTGCATGAGTAGAACATGCTAACGAACATCACAAATGCAGAGGCGCCTAAAACGATTTGGGCGCAGCCACCCTTCTTGATCTTTTCTTGAAATGCACTTATCGACACGCGAGACTCACCGATTCCTTTTCAGGGGGAAATTTGATCAAAGTATGGCACGGATGCAGAAGTGTCCCTTGACAGGTAGACAAAATACGAATATAATCTGTCTACGTCTCTTGAGGGTTTCAGGAGCAGGGGGGCCAAAGGATGGCGAAAGGACTAACAGCAAAACAGCAAGCGATATTGGAATTCATTCTCGAATACGTTCGAGTGAATGGGTATCCGCCTTCGATTCGAGAAATTGGGAAGGATTTCAACATTGGCTCGCTCCGTGGCGTCACCGTTCACTTAGATGCGCTTGAGCGAAAGAGCTACATCTCTAGATCGAACACTCCTAGATCGATCAAAGTCGTTCACGCAGACTTTCAAACACCTAGCCAGATCGCTCTACTCCCGATTCTTGGTTCGATCGCAGCCGGTCTGCCGATAGAGGCAAGAGAAGAAGCTGAAGACCACATTCCGGTTCCAGTGGGAATGGTTCGAAACGCCGAGAACGCATTCTTGCTCCGCATTCGTGGTGACTCAATGATCGGGGATGGAATCGTCGAGAACGATCTCGTCGTTGTGAAACCGCAACCTGTCGCTCAGAACAACGACATCATTGCGGCGATGATTGATGGCGAGGCCACGGTAAAACGATTCATCAAAGACTCCAAGGGAGTTTGGCTCCACGCAAGCAACCCGAAGTACGCGCCGATCGATTTCAAGCGTGAAGACGCGAAGGTCATCGGAAAGATCGTGGGTCTAGTTAGGGACTATTCCGGTTTCGCATTTTAAGGCGGTTCATCTGCCATTAGGGCTCAAGAAAGACCGGAAAGGGTCCGAATAAACCTTAGAGCATCCCGCTCATAGCCTGGGTCTAGGGAGGCGGACATCATCCTCTCCCGCTGATGTTGCGCACCTAGCCCAGGTGAAATGGACTTAGCTTTTCAGCACCCAGTTTGTGCCTGTTGGCGTATCTCGGAGTTCAATCCCGAGCGCGTCTAGTTCCTGTCGGATTGAGTCTGCACGGGCAAAGTCGCGTCCCTTCTTCGCCTCGGCTCGCTCCGCAATCTTCGCGAGCACCATTTGCTCGTCGACATGAGAAGCTGCGTCTTCGACCACGGTTGCAACCCCATAGTCGTTTCGCACGATTCCCAGCAGGGCTTGGACACGGTCCAAGAAGAGCTTGGCGCGTTCCGCACTTGCGAGCGTGATTTCATCGCCCTCCCTGATAATCGCTCGAGCGCCTTCCAAAGTCTTCGCCAGTGCCACCGACGTATTGAGGTCGTTGCACATTGCGTCCAGCATCTCATCGTAAAGCTCATTCAGAACGACGCCAAGAGCATCTGGACCCTCTTTCTTCGCTTCTAATCCGGCATCTGCAAACCCGTCAGCTCGACGGATTCGATCGACATTGCCGGTGGCGTCGGCGAGCGACTGGTCAGTGAAATTCAGCGGTTTGCTGTAAACGCCGCTGATCAGGGCGTATCGAAGCGCCAAAGCATCTGCCTTTCGGTCTTCCACCAACATCCGGACGGTGTAGAAGTTGCCGAGGCTTTTCGACATCTTTTCGCCATTAACTTGCAAAAAGCGAACATGGAACCAATGGTTGCTAAACGGCTTGCCGGTAAGTGACTCGGACTGCGCGATCTCGCACTCATGGTGAGGGAAGATCAGATCTTCGCCTCCACCGTGCAGGTCGATCGTATCGCCAAGGTAGGCGCGCGCCATAACGGAGCACTCGAGATGCCAGCCAGGAAAGCCCCAGCCATAAGGCGAGAACCACTGCATCAAGTGTTTGTCGTCCTTCTTCCAGAGGGCGAAGTCAGCCTGTTGACGTTTGTTGTCATCCGTAACAAGTGCGGCCCGTGAAGAGTCTTTAAGGTTTCCTCGATCAGTGTTCCCGCTAAGCTTTCCGTATCCTGGGAAGCGTTCCACGTCGAAGTAGACGCCAGTGGGGGTTTCGTACGCGATGTCCCTTGTGACAAGGTTCTCAGCGGCCAGGATCTGCTCTCGCATATGTTGCGTCGCTTTGGGTCGAACCGTGGGTTCAATCAGGTTCAGCTTTTTCCAGTCTGATTTAAAGGCTTCCTCGTAGTACTCCGCGAGTTCCCACACGTTCTGGAACTTCTCTCCTTCTTTGGAATGCAGGGCGCGCGCCATTTTGTCCTCGCCACTTGCATCTGCGATATCGTCTTGCGTAAGGTGACCGACGTCGGTGATGTTGCTCACGTAGCTCACTTTCCAACCAAGCGCCTGAGCAGTTCGGACAACGAGATCTGCGGCAAGAAAGGTTCTGAAGTTGCCGATGTGAGCGTAGGAGTAGACCGTTGGGCCGCAACAGTAGAATCGCAAGTGTCCCGGTTCGATGAGGTTGACAGGCTTAACCTGGCGAGACATCGTATCGTACAAGCGAAATTCTCGTTGAGACATAGGCTCTAAGTGTACCAAGCGTGAGAAATCCGGCTGAACCATGTTCGGCAGGCGCAGAACCCCATATACTAATGTTTGGTCGTTATGATCTGGTTCGCTGGTGCACTACTTCTTCTGCCTTCCGCGTTCGCGGTAGATCGGGCATTGGGAGTTCAAAAAAATAGTTCAGCCCTCATGGAAGTGTCGACCCAAGGTGGGGTCGCCTGGGCAAGTTCTGTAACCATTGCGAGAACTCTCTCGAAGCGCGAGCGCAAGCCGATGTTTGTTTGCGTCGCTAATCGCAGTCGCTCCCTCGACCGCGTGACGATCACCCTTAATGCTGAGCGGGTCCGCGGCCGGCTTTCCAGTAGCTGGATTAGCCTTTCGCCGTTTATCGGCAGGGGGGTCGAGACGTTGCTAGGGATTGACCCAGATCAGATGGCTCCCGGCTACTACATCTTTGATTCTATAAGCCGTTTTCGAGGATCCATCCCGCTTTTTGTGCAGGCAAGCGAACTCGATTATCGACTGGCAGAGTTTGAGATCCGAACCCTGCTCCCAAGGCCCGTAGACGCAACCGAACTCGCTTTTCGCCAATCGGAAACGGATACGCTGAAAATGTTGCCGAAGCTAGAGTCCTCTAAGCCTGGAATCGCGGCGCGGGTCTGGAGAATCTTAGGCGATCGGCGGGTCATGGAGTTGCGACGAGTTGATGCCATTGAGGCGTACAAGAAGTCTGGAGCACTCGCAGACAACAGTTTTGATCGCGGCATCAGCATCATTCGCCTTTCGTTGCTGGACACGTCCGTTCAGCGTTTTGGAATAGACGAAATGCTCGCAAACATTGCCCTCGAAGAGCCGGACACCACAATCGGCAAGATCATTCGGGGGTACTTGGTAAGTGAGCGACTCCGATTTGGCAGTATCATCACGACAG
Source organism: Fimbriimonadales bacterium (assembly GCA_038222255.1). Lineage (GTDB taxonomy): Bacteria > Armatimonadota > Fimbriimonadia > Fimbriimonadales > Fimbriimonadaceae > Fimbriimonas. The sequence goes on from JBBRHU010000094.1 coordinate 8,475, forward strand.
AGTTCACATGGTTCTCAAACGACGCTTTTCTTCCTTCGCGGTAGCACTGGTGGTTACATGCGGGCTTGTTCCGCTCATCTACAGCGCCTCGCAAAAGCAGCCATCTTCGACGGCTCCGGCTGGCTTCATCCCCTGGCAGACAGATTTTGAGGGTGCAGTTGCCATCGCGAAGAAAGAGCATAAGCGCTTGTTCGTCAAGTTCTCGGTGGACGGGTGCAGTTCGTGTGAAAAGATGGCGGCCACGACATTTCTTGAACCGGCCGTGAAAGCATCACTTGCAAACTATGTGCCGGTGATGATCAACGTATCCGAGGGCCAAGAGAATGTAGCGTCCAAATACAACGTGGACCTTGTCCCAGCGCTGTACGTACTTGAGGCAGACGGGAAAGTGGTTTCGCAGAAAGTCGGCTACCAGACAGGCGGAGAATTTAACGAGTGGATCGCTCAGTCCACTAAGTAAGCCGAAAATGCAGGATTCTAAAGATGATTTAAAGCGCCGTCTGTCGCGCATCCAAGGGCAAGTGGCTGGGATTTCGAAGATGGTCGAGGACGACCGCTACTGCGTTGACGTGCTCACGCAGATCTCCGCCTTGAGAGCCGCTCTTGATCAACTCGGTCTCCAGTTGGTGACGATGCACATCGAAGAGTGCATCTACGGGGATACAGATCCTTCTGGACAACTCATCCGAGCTCAGAATGAGCGAATGGATGAGCTCAAGGTCACGCTCAACCGATTCCTCAAGTAAAGTGGTTGCCATGTCGCGCGCTGTTGCCATAGACATGGGGGCGTCTTCTGCTCGCATCGCCGTCGGTCAGCTTAGAGATGGCCAGATTAGCTTTTCTATCCACAAGCAAATTGCCCATCATGCGAGCGAGCGCGGTGGGGTGTTGCGGTGGAACCAAGATCAGTTACTTGGGCTCTGTCGAGAGGCGGTCGAGTTGGCGGAAAGCCTTGGAGCGCCGTCGATTGGAATCGACTCTTGGGGGGTGGATCACGGCTTTCTTGACGCAGCCGGAGAGGCGGTTGGTTGGCCGGTTTGCTATCGAGATCCATCCCACGAGATTGCTTTTCAGAAATTGGCGGAGGCACGCCGAGACCTTTACTCGTGGACCGGTACGCAGCATCAGCCGTTTAACACGATTTGCCAGCTCGCGGCCCGGCTCGCTGAAGATCCGTGCTTCTTGGACAAGGTCTCCGACTGGATGGTCTTGCCAGACTATCTTGGGTACCTCCTCTGCGGAGAACGGCATCACGAGTTGACACAGGCCTCCACAACACAGCTCCTGGGGCTTGACGGACAGTGGTGCGAGGCAGCTTTCAAGCTCATTGGTTGGCCAGTTCCGACCCTTCAACCTGGAAAGCCAGGAGCGTTGGGTGCTCGAGTTGGTAACGGTGTCTCGCTTGCGCATGTCGGTAGCCACGACACTGCGTCAGCAGTTGCCGGATTCGGCGAACTGTCTTCGACTGAACTTTTTATCAACGTTGGCACGTGGAGCCTGTTGGGCACGGTGCTAGATTCTCCCACTTCGACGCCTGCGGCTGAACTCGCGGGATATACCAATGAGCGCTGTGTGGACGGCAGGGTCAGATTTTTGAGGAACATCCCGGGGTTCTACGTGATCAACCGGCTCCACGAAGAGTTAGGCTGCACCGTCCCGATTCC
>JBBRHU010000095.1:0-10033 GCA_038222255.1 Fimbriimonadales bacterium
GCCGACACGAACCCGCTCCTCAATGGGCATTGGCCGACCAGAACCTAGTCTGGCCCCCTCAATCGCGATCTCGCGAAGATTCACCGTGTGCGATTCCGATCGCTCGATCATGGATAGCCATTGAGCTTTCCGCTGAGCGGCTTGAACATCGCGGGGGAGGGCCGGCTCGATATCGGTATCGACCGGTGTCACCGGCCACCCCGACCCTAGAGGCGTTCCAGCCGCCACGAGGATCCGGTCGGGTTGGACAATTTGCGCGATTAAGATCGCAGTCTGTCGGAGCAACGGAGTTGACCTGTAAGGAAATAGCTGCACGCACAACTGCTCTTTTGCAAGCGGCAGCGCAGATGCGAGCGCCCCGACGATGAGATGTGGAGCGCGTTGTGGGTCAAGGCTTCCGTAGAAGCGCGTCAATTTCGGCTTGTCCCCACTAAACAGCGCGAGTCGTCCGGGGAGGTGGGACGAAGGCTCCGCAGGATCGAGGCAAAGCCAGTCAGCCTCGCCCCGATTTTCTTTCAGCCAGGACCGCCAGCTTACGCCGGAGTGTCCAATAAGCAGAGTTCGCGCCACGTGGCTAGCTTACTTCTTACCGAATTGGCTGACATGAAGCAATTCGGTTGCGGGGATGCGCTCTCCCCGGGGGCGAAGAGTTTTTGTTCCGTCCCGTCGTCCAACGCAGATAATCATCGTTGGGATATAGCCCTCGGGAATTCCGAACTCTTCGACCAACTTATCGGGCCAGTAGCCACCCATTGGAGCCGTGTCCCAGCCAGCTTCTGCTGCGACGAGCATGAACGCCATCGACCAGAGCGAGCTGCCTCTGAACGCTTCGTCACGAGCAGCGCCCGGGGTAGCGGTGGCGTTGTGGACCATGTCGAGGAACCCCTGTTTCCTTTCCTCAGTAAGAGATCCACTTGCGATGCTGCTGTTCGCGAGTCGCTCGGCATGCTCGAACTGCCTCAAGTTCCCGAGGACCACCACAACCGCGCTTGCGTCTTCGACCTTGGCCTGATTCATTGCGACCTTCCGGAGTCGAGCTTTGTCTTCCGAAGAAGTGACCACCAAGTATTCCCACGGCTGCATATTGATTGAACTAGGAGCGAGATTTGCAGTCTCGAGCAGTGAGGTGAGTTCGTCGAGAGATATTTCGACGCTCGTGTCAAAGAAGGGGATAGCGCGTCGCCATTCAAGCGCCTGCGTCACGGTAAATGCTGGCTGTATCATCAACTATAATGTTGACACAACAATTATTCGCAACGCAATATTGTCCAAGAATAGTTCAACAATCCCCGCCGAACGGCCTCGACGGGGATCGTGCAGGGCTTTATGGGTGAATGACCTTTCCGCCGTGCTTGGTGGAATGGGATGCAGAGGATCCTTGGTTGCCGATCGAGAGAGCGATTTGGATCTCCTTCAAAGACTGTTCGATGGATTGAACCGCAAGCGAGCGGTGGCCACCGTAGTCATGCGGAGCCGCAACCAAAGTCGTACGGGCGGAGACAAGGATCGTGGAAGCCTTCTGGAGCTTTGCGTTGCTCACCGCAACCTCATGCGCACTGTATTTGCGGGTTGGAGACTCTGCTTGAACGTGCATTTGGCTCTTCGTTTGAGAGTGCATCTTCAACGCGTTAGGGTCGTTGCGGGTGCTATTCCATTTGATGCCGATCTTGATTTCGCCGACTGCAATGCCGTCCCAAGCCATCGCATTGTGGCGATGACCTTCATAGATTGGTAGTGCAGTCTTCATGACCTTCTCAGCTTCCGCCAATTGATGCTCTGCATTTCGCATTGCTGCGTTGTCTTGCTTGTGAGCAGCAACACCTGGATGGAACTTGCTTCGTGCTTGAGCTTGCGCACTTTGGACGGTGGCAGCGCTTAGCATGACGGTAAGGCCGGCGGCGATTAGCAACTTGGTATTGAGGGATCTCATCTTCGTTCTCCTTCACCAACCGATTGGATTGGTAGCGGGGAAGACGGACTTGTGATAGCGGGGTTCAGTGGTCCCAAGCGAAACGACCTAGCAGGTCCCAACAGAAAACGTTCCTAACCTCACGTTGAACCTAGAGTAGGCGGGGGAGAGGCTAGGTACACTCCTATCTCGTAGAGTTTCGAAGAGGAAATATGAGCTCAACTGGAAACCCGTATCCGAATTACAGCCCTGGCCTTGAAGGAGTCGTCGCAGGCATAAGTAGCGTCAGCGACATCGACAGTGATCGGAGCAGTCTCCAGTACAGGGGTTACGATGTCCACGACCTGGCTGAGCACGGCTGCTTCGAAGAGACCGCCTTCCTGCTTATCCACGGACATTTGCCCAACGCTGACGAGCTCAGTGCTTTCAAGGGTCGCTTAGGGAGTGAGAGAGAGGTCCCGGCCGCAATCTACTCAATCTTGAGGGAGATTCCCAAGGAAGCCCATCCGATGGACATGATCCGCACCGCGTTTTCTGCGATTGCGGCTTTCGATCCTGATTACCACGCCCCTTCGACTGACCACGACGCGAACGTTCGCAAGGCCGAGCGAATCATCGCGAAGGCAGGCACGATGGTTGCAAACGGTCATCGCATCCGGCTCGGCCTAGAGCCAATGAAGCCAGATCCTAAAATGGGTGTTGCCGAGAGCATGCTCTACCTCATGGACGGCGTCGCCCCAGATGACAAGAAAAAGCAGGTGATGGATGCATCGCTGACACTTTATGCCGAGCACGGATACAATGCCTCGACCTTCGCCAATCGAGTGACGGTTGCGACTCTGAGCGACGTTTACAGTGGCGTTGTTTCTGGCATCGGTACCTTGCGTGGCCCGCTCCATGGTGGTGCAAACGAAGAAGCGATGCGCATGATTTTGGACATCGGCTCCCCCGAGAACGCTCAGGCTTGGGTTGACGATGCCTTGACGAACAAGAAGAAGATCATGGGCTTTGGTCACCGCGAATACAAGAAGGGCGACAGCCGCGCGTTCTACATGTCCAAGGTTGCGAAGGAGCTGGGTGTCGAGAAAGGCAATACGAATTTCGGCGAGATCGCAGATATTCTTGAGAAAACGATGCTGGAGCGCAAGGGCTTGTTCCCGAACGTCGACTTTCCCGCCGCATACGCCTACTACTTGCTCAACATTCCGATCGACCTCTACACGCCGATCTTTGTGGTTGCTCGTGTCGCTGGCTATACCGCTCATGCCATTGAGCAGCTTGCTAACAATCGACTGATTCGCCCGACCTGCATCTATGATGGCGAGCGAAACCTTGCGTATGTTCCGCTTGCTGACCGAGCGTAAGCCCCTCTGGTAATGGTCCGGCTGTCTCAGCCGGGCCTTTTTGCCTCGCGGCCTAGGAAGTTGAGACCCTCTGCCCGCTCGTTAAGAGCGATGATCTAAGCATGATCGTCGACTTCATCAGCTTCTTGGTAGAACTCTTTTTGGAGTTTCTCGTTTCAGGTTTCTCCGAGCTTCTCGTTTCAGCTTTCTCCTGGCGACGGAGTGAGTGGGACTAGTGCCTGTTCGTGCCGCTCGGGGCCATCTGATTCAACTCTGAGCAGTGGAGGCAGGCTGGGAAGTGTTTTGCCCTTTCTTGCGAGGAAAGGGCGAGTAGGATCGAAACGCGACTAGAGTCGGAGCTTCAGCGTAATGATTTCAAACGGCTTGTAGTCGAACGAAACCGAGTGGCCGTTGACCGAGAGCTGAGCGATTTCGTTCTCTTCAAGGTCACAGAGAGCGGCGTACTGGAGCGGTAGAGCGCCTATGAGCTCGGCGCGACCTCGGGCGTTATGGCACTCGTAGAGACGCACGATGATTTCCGCAGAGTCTTCGGCTTTCTTGATGCTCTCAACGATGATATTTCGGTCATCGCAACTGACAAAGGGAGGCAGCGTTCCCCGTTGCCCTGGCGTTGGATTGAGCCAGGCGAGCCTCGTTTGCGCATTGAACGTGTATGCGGCTTGCACAATGTTCGCGTATTGGAATGGTCCGAAGTGCGGCACAAGGCAGTAGCTAAATCGGTGGATACCGATGTCGCAGGTGGGGTCTGGAGCTTGAGGCGCGCGTAGGAGTGAGAGTCGAATTACGTTTCCGTGAATATCGTGGCCGTACTTGCCATCGTTGATCAGCGAAACGCCCTGGTCTCCTTCGCTTAGGTCAACCCACTTCTGAGCGCAGACCTCGAACTTGGCCATATCCCAACTCGTGTTCATGTGGGTCGGGCGCTCGACGTGGCCAAACTGAATCTCGTAGGTCGCTCGGTTCGAATTGACGTTGACGGGGAAGGCAACCTTTAGCAGCTTGTCTTCTTCCTGCCAGTCGACTTCAGTATCAAAGCGAATGCCTGGCGTAGGGCCAAGCGAAATCCGCTGCCGGATCCGTGATTTTCCGAAGCGCTTGACGATTTCGACGGCGACTCGCACAGGACCACGCTCGACAATCTCGAAGCTTTCGCTCTTCATCAGGTCTTGGGCAGTCTCGAAGCTGAATAGGTCAACATCCCATGCCGACCAGAAGAGCGGCTTGTCATCCAAAAGCTGGAAGACGTTTGCGACCTTCCCTGGCTCCACAAATTCTGAGCCGTCTTCAAGGCTTGAGATGGAGCTGATGTTGCCTTGGCTATCGAATCGGACGGAGAGCTCACCGTTCTCGATTCTTCGATTGCTCGTACTCGTTTTTAGTCGTTCTTTATGGGGTTGCACGCCTTCCACAAAGTCGCCAACCGTGACCGCGCCCAGCGAGGAGTGCGGGGTGGCGAAGATCAGTTTTCGTTCACCTAGGGCTTCAACAAGTTGGACAGGAAGGACTTGCTCTCCACACTCGAGCGCAGTCGGCACTTGTTCATGGTCCCATGGGATCGACGCCTCGGTCACCATGTTTCCGTTGTGGAAGATGGCGGCGGGACGGACCATGTCGGATGTTTCAAGTGCTGATCCGAGGGCTACTAATGAGTCTTGAATGACCTTCTCACACGCGATCTGCACCTCGGCATAATCACGGTCGCTGTCTTCGTAGACTTCCTTCACAGAAGATCCAGGAATGATGTCGTGGAACTGGTTCAGTAGGACGAGCTTCCATGCCGCTTCGAGCGCTTCTTTGGGGTAGCTCGCTGGGAACGTCGGCGCAAAGCAGGCAAGCCATTCAGCGTCGCGAAGCAGGAACTCGCACTTGCGGTTGTTGCGCTTGTTCGCAGCTTGGGTCGTATAGGTCCCACGATGGAGTTCGAGATACAGCTCTCCCACCCATGTGATGAGGTCCTTCGATCGAGCCTTGGCTTCTCGGAAGAAGTCAACCGCTTTCTTACCGAGCGCGACGTCGGGGTAGTTCGGGGCAAATCGGCCTCGCTTCAGGAACTCAAGATGTCGTTCGGTCGGACCACCACCGCCATCCCCAAACCCAAACACATAGAGGGATGTATCTGAACGGGCTTGGTCCTTGAAGTTCTTCACGGAGTAAACGACTTCTTTGGGTTCCGCTGAGGCGTTGTAGGTATCGGCGGGAGGGAAGTGGGACCAAATGCGAGTGCCGTCAATTCCTTGCCACCAGAAGGTGTGGTGCGGGAATTTGTTGAATTGGTTCCAAGAGATTTTTTGTGTGAGGAAGTACTTGATGTTGAACTTCGCGAGAATCTGCGGAATCGCCGCCGAATAGCCGAAGACGTCGGGGAGCCACATGTCTTGAGTTTCGTAGCCAAGCTTCTGGCGAAAGTATCGACGCCCATAAAGGAACTGGCGAATCAGCGATTCGGCCCCAGTGAGGTTGCAATCCGCCTCAACCCACATTGAACCCACTGGCTCCCATTGGCCACGATCGACGGCGGCTCTGACCCTTTCAAAGAGGGCGGGATACTCTTGTTCGATCCACTCATATTGGCTTGCCTGCGAGTGGACAAAAACGTATTCTGGATACTTGTCAAGGAGCTGGAGCTGGGTCGCAGTGGTGTGCGCCATCTTCTTCCGCGTGACTGAGAGTGGCCACAGCCACGCAGTATCAAGATGGGCATGTCCGACCGGGACGATGGTGTGCTTCAGCTCTCCGTTGAGACTCCCGAGCGCGTCTTGAATGACCCGCCGAGCTCGCGGAAGGATTGCACGCCCCTCGGCCGCAAACAAGTTCACGATATCGTTAAGGGCACGGAGGATGGTTGAAAATGCCGGGTCCTTTTCGTCAATCGTTTCAAGGAGGCTCAGGGTGAATTCGATGTCAAAGATCAGATCTCGTACTTCGAGATCTACTTCGACCAACTCCGCTCGTTCCACCTTTTCGACCAGGGGCTCTCTCGCTGGTTCCTTGCCATGGACCCGCACTTGCGGATTGCGGGTTGTGGCTTCGATCAAGTACTCGACAGGCTCGCCACCTACAGGACGGGGGCCGTGAGCGGTCATCGCGTGTCCTTCGAGCCATCCGAAATCGGAATGCTCGATGTCCATTCCTCCCCAGGGGGAGTTATCTTTCCAAAGTGTACGCTCGCCGCCCACTTCTGCAATAAGGACAACTGCCTTACCTGCCAGTTCTGGTGGAACAACTCCAGAGACGCGGAACCAGAACGATCTGTAGGCTGGCCCGTACTCAAACCCCCTGCCGACTTCCTTCCACTCCCCTTGCTCAGCTTCAACTTGGGTATGCACTTGGGCATCTGAAAACTGGATTCTGAGGCCGTGCCGATACCCATACAGCCTCGGTTTCAGCTCTTGCTGGAGGAAGAGGTTGATACGTCGACGAGTGAGGTCAGGATGTTTGAGCATGAGGCGAGAGTGCAGTGAGCATACTCACATCCTTCGGGTTTGGGGGCGCGTCGGCTCTTTTTTGACGCCTGATTTGGAAGAGATAATATGGTATCTTGGAGATCAAAAGTGTTTTTAATACGGTGTTTGATTGGATTACTATTTTGTCCAGACGGGCCGATGATGCGCGGGCGGGTGAGATCGTTCGGCAGTGCTCGAGAGTGGGCAGATATTGAGTCGATCGCTCGGACGATCTCGGGTCGGATGGGGCTGGATTTTGACGAGCATTGTTGTGGACCAGACCTCGATTCTGCCGGACCTGGTGGCGCGTTTGGAGTGTTATTTGGGCTGACACCATCAACGGTACGGCTCAGGATAGACGCATGGAGATCATCGCTTGCCGAAGAACTCCACCAACGGGGCTATCGAGAGCACGCGCTTTGGGTGATGGACGATTCGTGGTGGGAATGGGCAGAAGCGCGGACGACTGACCGAGAGTGGTTGACTCCCGTCTGTCATGACTTTCCGGTGTCCAGTGAATACGCGGGGCTACAGGGAGTTTGGGCTCAAGCTATTGTTCGGGCGGGTGCTCTCGTTCGGACAGGTGACTCGATTGCTCGCCCGGTGCGTGCTCACCGTGACTCATCTACCATCGGTCCAGAGAACGAATGCGCCTCGGACAGGTGGTTCATCGGATGTGTTGGGTCGAGAGACTTACGTCCAGAGGCACGGGTTTGGATCGAGACGCTCGTCTCTACTCTCACATCGTCGGTCGTCAGGGGGGGAGAACCGTTCGGCAGCAGTGCATCGGCAAATAAGCGGTCCACGGGCGCTGGTGCTCACCCGGCGGGCCGATGTCACTTTTCGCGGCCACGGTTATGCGTTGTGAGCGGAGGTGCGCTTGGGGCTGATCAGGCATTGTTGAGCACGTGTTTGCAACGCGATACTGACACCTGGGTGTTCCTGCCCCACGGGCTCCATGTCGCTCGGACGGATATAGATGCTCTGTTGGCGCTGCCGCGAGCGGAGCCCGAGTCTCAGCGTGAAGTGCGGTTGCTATCTTCATATTCGGCACATGCTCCGTTCACGGGGCAGCAGGCGATGGAACGGAATCACTGGATCTACCGGCTGGGAGCTTTAGGCGGTGGCCGTGATGCGCTCGGTGACCAAATGGGTACGCCAGAACGGCGGCTAGGGGGAACGTTCGTGGCACAGGTCCGATGGAAAGAAGGAGGCACATGGCAAGGTGCCGTCGCCGCACTCCGAAAGTCGTTACCGGTGCTCGTTCGCTCGGATAACTCCGACGGAGCCCGCGCGCTGATCGATCTGGGGGCAGTGCCGGTGACGGACGCAGATATCGACTCGGCCGCTGTGTTGCAGCTCCGTCTCGGCACGGCGAACCGTGGCCGCCAATACCGGCTCGACCTTGTTTCGTAGAGCGAAGAACACGGATCGAGTGAGGAGGATGTTCGTTGATAGTCCTCTACGTGTGCAACATCGGTACACTAGCTGGAATGAGAATCGCCGTGCTTCCCTTCAATGCTGGAGAGGGGACAAAACCTGCCTATGGCCGCCAAATGGCTGCATTCGCCGCTGAACAACTTCGAGCCCACGCGGATGCTGACATCAATGTGGTGAGCTTCCTTACCCAAATCGAAGACGAAGAAGGACCACGCACGGCCTACGTCAACATTGCGGATGAGCTTCTTCCCCGCGAACAACTCAACGATTTGTTCGAGCAGGCAGAGGTTGATCTCGTGATGGACGGCTTCCTCGCGGAAACAGAAGGGGGCTTTAATCTCAAGGTCCGCTTCCACGTGAAGGACAGCGAAGAGCCGAAGCGGGCCGAAGAGCATGTATTTGCTCGCTCCGAAGTTTTCACCGTGCTCCACGGCCTTGTGAAGGCGCTTGCCGCCGAAGGCCAGATTGAGCTTCCCGACTTCTTGTCGGGCGACACGATGGAATTTGGCACGCAGAACGCAGAGTCGTTCCTGTCCTTCCTCGAAGGTTACGACGCGCTCAACTACATCAACCAATCGAACGGAGCCGTTGCCCGAGAGTTCTCGCCAGAGGCGGGTTTTGAAGCGCTTCTGAATGCGCTGGAACTCGACCCAACGTTCGAGGGACCGTATCATGTCGCGATCCAACTTGGCCGAGCCTGTGCTCACTTCCGCATTGGCACGTTTGAACTCGTCGACGAATCACTACGCAAGCTGACTGAGCTTGTGCCGGGCCACTTCGGTGCCTACTTTGCACTGGGTGAGGTCCACCAGACCGTCGGTTCACTGAACCCATCCGCTGAATTTTACGAGAAGGCGATCCAGCGCGAGCCGAACGATCCAAATCTTTACAGCCGACTTGGTCTGATCCAGGTTCAGCTAGGCATGCCGGTCAATGCCGAGCGCAACTTCCGCAAGGCCATGGAGATGGAGGGCAATGATAAGCCTTCAGCAGACTTCCTCGCGAACGTGCTCCAGCAGACAAACCGAGGCCACGAAGTTCCAGCGATGTACCAGGCGCTGGTCGAAACCAATCCGACCGATGGTGGGATGCTTTCCAAGTACGCCACCGCGCTGATCATGGCGGAGAAGATTCCGGACGGCGAAAAGGCGTTTGAAGATGCGCTGGTCGCAGCTGAAGACAACAATGTTGTCAAGCGATTCTACGCACCGTACCTCGCGCAGAAGGGTGATCATGACCGAGCGATGGACTTCTATGAGGATTGCATCGACCTTGCTCCGCAAGACGTGCCGCTTCTGATTGAATACGTCAACGTCCTTGAATCGGCTGGTCGTCAAGTTGACGTGCCAGATGTGCTTAAGCAGATCCTAGCCGGAAACCCTGAGCCGAACATTCGAGCTCAGACGCTTGCGCGATTGATCGAGCTTGAGCAACCGAAGCGCGCGGAAAGCGTGGAACTTGCTCGATCGAAGATGGAGCAGGAGGACTTCGAGGGTGCGATTCGCGACCTAAAGCCCCTACGCAATTGGCTCGCTGATTATTGGAAGCTCTGGGCTCTCCTCAGCGCTGCCTACAATCGAACGGAGCGTTTTGAGGATGCCGAGGATTGTGCTCGCCGACTCCTCAACTTGTTCCCCGGGTGCGAACCGGCCTACGGTGAACTCACCGCAGCCCTCACCGCACAGGGCAGGAACGACGAAGCCTACGATTTGATGCGATATGCTGCAGTCACCGTCCCCGGCTCCCCGTCGATTCTGATCAACTTCGGTCTTGCCGCAAAGCGCGCAGGACACGCGGATGAGGCTCGTGACATCGCAAAGCAACTCCGTGAGGCTTTGGGAGACAACCCAGACCTCGAAGATGTCCTTCGTGAGATG
>JBBRHU010000096.1:0-9994 GCA_038222255.1 Fimbriimonadales bacterium
GTCGGTGGGAGATGGCGAAAACAGTGCGACCCTCGATCAGGTGCTCAATCGCTTCCTGGATCATGCGCTCCGTCTCAGTGTCCACACTCGCGGTGGCCTCGTCAAGAACCAATATCTGAGGATTGTGGAGAATGGCACGGGCGATGGCAATGCGTTGACGCTCACCGCCGGAGAGTCGCTGTCCACGTTCGCCAACATAGGTGTCGTACCCGTCGGGGAAGCCGACGATAAAGTCGTGCGCGTTGGCTGCCTTGGCCGCGTTCATGATCTCTTCCTCTCCCGCGACCGGTCGGCCGTAAGAGATGTTGTCGCGAATCGAGCCCGGGAACAGGTAGCTCTCTTGGAGCACGACGCCGACTTGGCGACGGAAGTCATCGATCTTGATCTTCCGGAGGTCAACTCCATCGATTTCGATCTCACCCTGCGTAGGGTCATAGAACCGCATGAGCAAGTTAATGAGCGTCGACTTGCCTGCCCCGGAGTGGCCGACCAAGCCAATCATCTCGCCGGGCTTGATATCCATCGTGATGCCATGCAGGACTTCACGCGCCTTCTCATAGCCGAAATGAACGTCGGTGAACTTGACCCCACCTTTCATCACTGGCATCGCGATCGCATCGTCAGCGTCGACAATGTCCGCAGGCGTGTCCATGATTTCAAAGACACGCTCAGCCGCGGTGAGAGCACGAGACGACCAGTCGATGATGCGCTGGAGCATCATCAGGGGGCCTTGCAACATCGCCGCATATGCCAAGAACGCTGTCAGTTCGCCCAGTGTCATCGTCGAATGCAGCACACCGTGTCCACCGACCCACCAGACGACGATCGTGGAGATCGCCATCGTGAACAAGATGAATGGGAAGAATGTTGCCCAGCTGTTTTCGGCGTAGAAACTCGTCCCCGAAAGCTCTGTGAGCCGGCGGTTGAACTTGCTGACCTCGCGATCCTCTCCGTGAAAAGCCTTCACGACTCTAGTTCCCTGCAACACGCCATTCAGTGCACCGCTCATACGCGACCACTGGTGCCACACTCGGCTCCACACTCGTTTCATCGTCCGATGGAATATCCGGACGCCGAGGAAGACAAACGGGATTGGGAGCAAGACCCAAATCGCGATTTGCCAATTCATGAGCATCAACGCAATCGGGATACCGATGAGCAAGGCGACCTGGTTGAGGACGACGGGAATGCCATCAATAAGGACATCGTAGAGCGCTCCGGTGTCGTTCGTCATGCGGCTCATGATCGAACCGACATTGCGCTTGTCGTAGAAACTGAGGCTCAGTGATTGCAGCTTTTCGAACAGGCTGTGCCTAATCGAAACCGTGATCTTCATGCCAAGGAAGGCAACGTTCCTTCCTCTCGAAATCTGGACGCCCATGATGAGGACTCTTGATAGAATGAGCGCCACGATCAGGGGGACAAACTGGTCTTCTTGATGCAGTCCCAACACATCGTCAACCAGCTTCTTTGTGAGGAGTGGCGGGAGCAGTTCGAGTGCGGTTCCCCCGAGCGTTAGGATCGTACCGGCCCAAACTCGAGCTCGATATGGCCGAACGTATTCGAAGAGCCGTAGCATCGTGCGCCCACGGTTGACGCACGCTTCGCACACGTCGGAATGCTCGGGCAGCGGACGTCCGCACTTGGGGCACACCCGTTTGTGGTCGTCAATCTCTGGCAGTTCCTTGCCGTCAAGGACCGCCTTGAGCCTCTTCTCTGCGCCAGCTAGCTGAAGCGCACGGACGCTCGTTACGCGTAGGAGCTCGACAGATCTTCCTTTCCGCAAAACCGTAAGCGCGGTGGAATCAACGAGATTCTCAATCTTTGGCGACGATATCTCGCTGAGCAGATATCGCTCAATGACGCGCTCGCCATCGAGCCGATACGCGGCCTCTTTCGTGACAATGAGCCGCGAGTGGCCAACTTCCCCTGACGCGGAAAGATCCGCCTCAGCCGTAAATGCAATTTCGCTTTCGGCGGGAATGGGAAGAAGACTCATAAGTGTGGGGCAACAAGGTGTTTACCCGTTTAGACCGCTCCCACGTTGGACGGTTTAGCAAGTGTTAAAACAAATCACGCACGGCCAGAGGCCATGACAGTCGCGGCAAGCTCCAAGGACACTTCTGAGCAAAAGTGCATCCCCTCTTCAGTGAGAAAGATTCGGTTGCTAGCTTGGTGGATCCACCCTCTTTCAAGACAGCGAGCTAACCCGATCGGAGCAATTCGAAGGTTCTCAAGCGGCAAACCTTCCTTGAGTCGTAGCCCAAGCATGATCTTCTCTAGGCGCCGGTCTTCTTCGGTAAGCACCTCGCTCTCAAACGGCAATGGCAACCCGGCACCTACCTTTTCGCAATAGCCGACAGGGTGCTTCGTATTCGTGTACCGAACTCCATCTACACACCCAACCGCTCCTGGCCCATATCCTGCGTAGTCTTCGACTCGCCAGTAACACAGGTTGTGCTGGCACTCAAAACCCGGCCGAGCGAAGTTTGAGATCTCGTATTGCTCGAATCCACGCTCGGCGGTCTGCCGAACGCATTCGTTGTACATTTCGACCTGGATGTCTTCGTCCGGTAGCGAAATCTGCCCACGAAGCTGCTTCTTATAGAACGCCGTGTTCTCTTCGATCGTGAGGCAGTACAGCGAAAGGTGGTCTGGATTGAGAGCAAGCGCTCGTTCTAAGTTTGAGTTCCATCCCCGCATCGTTTGGTCGGGTAGCGCAAACATCAGGTCGAGATTCAAGCTCATAAAACCAGCTTCTCTCGCAGCGTGAACCGCACGCTCAATCTCGCCGCTCCGGTGTACGCGACCGAGAACAAGCAGTTCATCCTCGTTGAAGCTCTGTGCCCCAAGACTTATTCGGTTGAACCCGGCCTCCCGCATCGACTTGAACTTCGGCATGTCAACCGTGCCGGGATTAGCTTCGCTCGTGACCTCGACATCGGACGCTATCGGATGGACTGCGGCAACAGTATCAAGGATCCGCAGTAACTGATCTTGCTCAAGATAAGTTGGAGTTCCCCCTCCGAAAAACACGGTCTTCGCGGACTCACCTTTCCAGGGCGACTGCTCAATCTCCTTACAGATCGCAACGGTAGTGCGCTCTTTGATCTCGCCGTCCATTGCATACGAGTTGAAATCGCAGTAACCACACTTGCTGGGGCAGAACGGGATGTGAACATAAACTGCGATCATTCTTCGTCCACCCAGGCTGTGATCTTTGGGAGGTCTGATTCTTCAAACGCATCCCGAGGAACAGGGATGAACTGGAACTTTCGCGTGCGAAAGATCACCCAATCCTTCCGCATGAAAACGTCGTGCACCGACGTTCGAGCCAAGCGTAAACCTTGTCCGGTCTCAGGCTTGAAGTAGATGCCATCTTCTCGGACTTCGGCCTCAGTCTTCTTCACAAAGAGGTTCGCTGATTTGCGAGTTGCGAAGAGCGCTCGAGCGGGCAAGCTGAGCGGCCAGAGCATGCCCATCATCCCCACTGCTTTCATCGACCCAGCACCCACAACCATCAATACGAGGCCAAAAGCGGGGATAGTAGCCACATACCACCAGAACTGCCGGGCGTATTCACTCACCGAAAGATAGGCGAGCTGGAGCCGGGCAATCTGAAAAGGCTGAGACCGAATGATCACTTCAAAGAATTATGAAGGTTCCACATAAACTTCGCCGGGAAGATCTAGCAGAATTGCCGTGCTCAAATCTTGCTCGTTTGCTGAACATCTCATTAAGCCATGCAAATGCTTCTTTCAGCCTTCAGCCACACGAGGACCCGTCTCCAGCGAATGAGAGATGCTAGGTTCTTTTCGGGATGGATGAAAGACTTATCAAACGTCTCAGCTCGGGTCACCATGAAAGGCAACCCGTCGGTTGAGATCGGTGACAAGTTCCTTGTGGAGTGCCACGGAAAGGAGAAAGTTGCAATGTTTCAATCGCAGGTGTCCGCCCAAAGCGGCGAGGACATTATCATCGTGGTGCTTGGCCCAATCACCTACCGACCGACCGTCGAACTTGCACGAGTCTCGGTACAAGGCGTGACTGGAATGGTTAGCCACGACGGTCTCTCCATTGAGATCGAAGTCGTGGACGTTTCTGAATCAGGCATGGGCATTGTCTCCAGCCAGAACCTACCTCGCGGTGAGCGAATCGAGGCCTCGTTGCATACTCCGTGCGGAGACATCTCCTGCGCCGGAGAGGTCAGGTATTCAAAACCTGACTCCGAGCAGTTCGGTAAGTTCAGGATTGGAATTGCGTTAGAGCCACTTGACCGTCTCGCTAGCGCGCGATGGAAACTGCTCTACGACACATCTTTCTAGCCACCGGAGAGCTTCCGACCCTGGACGGCATTCTTTTCTACGAATGATTTCCAGTTCGGGGGAACGTCAGAGTCGACGAAGATAGCGTTGACGGGGCACTCGGGCTCGCAAAGGCCACAATCAATGCACTCGTCCGGGTTGATGTAGACCATGTCGCCGCCGTCGTAAATACAGTCGACGGGACAGACGGTCAAACAGGATTTATCTTTGACCCCGATGCAGGGTTCGGTCACTACGTACGGCACACAGGGAAGATACCCAACTCTGCCGGGCAAACCCACGTAGACTAAGGCTGATGATGGAGCCAGTGCTGTTTTACGATGGCGAGTGTGGCTTGTGTGCGCGCGCTGTACAGTGGGCGCTTAAACACGACCATCGTGGTGAGTTGCGATTCTCCCCGCTGCAAGGCGATACCTACCTCGCGCGAGTCTCGCATGATCGCCCAACCTCGCTCGATTCGCTCATTCTGGCGGACGAGACTGGTGTTTTCACCCACAGTTCTGGCGTTCTAAGGATGATGTATCACCTCGGCGGGATTTGGCGCCCCCTCTCCGTAGCCGGGAAAGTGATTCCACGAGGAATCCGAGACGCAATGTACAGGTACATCGCAAAACGACGAATCGGCTGGTTTGGCACTGCAGACCAGTGCCAAATCCCAAGCCCTCAGAATCGAGTGCGATTCTTACCTTAATCTAGTGGAGAGACGTGTCTCCACGCTCGCCAGTCCGGATGCGGATCGCCTGCAGAACCGGGGTGACGAAGATCTTTCCGTCCCCGATTTCTCCAGTTTGAGCAGCCTTTTGAATTGCGCTGATCACCTCTTCTAGTTCTTCGTCATGGACGACGAGCTCGATTTTTGTCTTCGCAGAAAGGCTCAATGTATAGGTAGAGCCGCGATAGGTGTGTGTCACACCCTTCTGCTTGCCCATGCCACGAACATCGAGAACTGTCATCCCAGAGATGTTCAAAACATCTAGAGCCTCTTGAACTGCCTCAAGTACTTGCGGTCGAATGATTGCTTCTACTTTAACCATGTTCAGATCTCCTTACAGGTTGTAGCCTGCCTCACCGTGGTGTGCGAGGTCAAGCCCAAGCTGCTCTTCTTCCGGCGTTGCTCGGATACCTGTGATCAGCTTCGTGATTTGGAGAATCACAAATGTTCCCACCATTGCAAAGGCTGCCACCGTCACAACTGCGATCAGCTGAGTTAGAATCAATCCTCCTCGACCGCCGTTGTCCTTGAGCGCGGTATCGACTGCCGGGTTGATCTTGCCACTAGCAAGCACACCGGTGAGGATCGCTCCGAGCATTCCTCCAACACCGTGGACTCCGACGACGTCGAGAGAGTCATCGTATCCCAGTTTGTTCTTCAGGTTCACCGCAAGGCAACAGATCACACCTGCCAAGACTCCGATGAGCATGGATTCAGGAAGTCCGACAAAACCACTCGCAGGAGTGATCCCGACCAATCCTGCGACTAGACCTGATGCTGCACCAAGCGCGGTCGCTTTGCCGTGACGAATCTTTTCACAGACCAACCAGCCGATCATTCCTGCCGCAGCGGCAAGGTGTGTGACCGCGAACGCGTTGACTGCGAGGTCTCCCATGCCGAGAGCCGAGCCGGCATTGAATCCGATCCAGCCAAACCAGAGGAGGCCAGCGCCGAGCAATGTCGTCGTCAGGTTATTCGGCAGAATCGGCTCGTTATTGACAACCGACTTTCTCTTTCCGAGGACGATGCAGATGACGAGCGCAGATACACCGCTCGCAAGGTGAACAACCGTACCACCCGCAAAGTCAAGGGCGCCCTTTTTGAACAACCAACCGCCTGGGTTCCAGACCCAGCAAGCGATCGGTGCATAAACCACTAGCGACCAAAGCGATGTAAATAACACATAGCCAGAGAACTTCATTCTCTCAGCAATGGCTCCAGAGATCAGCGCTGGGGTAATGACTGCAAACATCATCTGAAAGAGCATAAAGGCTCCTGCAGAGACGGTTCCGAGTGGTTCAGTGTAAGGATATGCATCCTTCATCGAGATGCCGTTACCAAACAGGTATTCGAATCCACCAAACCAGCCGGTAGTGGACTTACCAAAAGCGATTGAATATCCAGCCACCACCCAGAGAATACTGACGACACCCAACATGATGAACGAATGAAGCATCGTGCTCAAAACGTTCTTTCTTCGAACCATGCCGCCATAGAAAAGCGCTAGTCCGGGTGTCATAAGAAGGACGAGGGCCGCAGCAACAATCACCCAAACCTGATCGGCTTTGTCGATTGCTGGAGCAGCAGGCGTTGCCGCTTTATCTTGTGCAAGAGAAAATGCAGAGAGACAAAGCAACGACAACGAAGAGATGAGTCTTGTTCGGCGCATCATAGTTAACCAACAATTCTCGCGCCGTTGCGATGGATCATTTTAAGAACATTCGAATGAAATTGCAAGCATTTTTTCGATTTTTTTTTGAAAAGACCTTAGACAGCCGTATAAAGATCCGCTTTCAGGCTCAAATGCACCTCACAGATTTCTCCTGAACACGCCTTCGTGTCCGTATTCGACACAAATGGTGCATCCCGCTCGCTCTCACGGTGACATTTCAAACGCTGAATTCTAAAATTATCTTGTTGACTTTCGGGTAACTCGCATTCATTTCGCACATTTTTAGAACATTGCCGAGACATCTCAAAATGCAGATGATTTAGCATCAACTAGATAGATGTGAGGGCCACAGCACGGTACTTTGAAAGTCAATTCCTGGCCATCGTCTACAAATATTTGATTGATGATGCTTGCATTTCTCAATATAAACACGTAACATGTCGATTCCTATGATCTACATTTGGACACCTATTGATCTTGAGGATGGCGCCATTAGCAAGCCGGAGCTAGCGCCCATATCCGCACCCGGTATCAAGATGCCCGGTCGGCCAATCAAGAAAGAGGATCCCGCGAAGGCTCCTGACTGGACACTCTCCGGCGCCATTGACTTCTACCACGGCTGGGCTAACCCAAAGGTGGGCGTTGGTCCCATTCGTGTTGGCCGACAGTTCGACTTTCGCAACGAGCAACTTCGACTCGCAACTGCGCAAGTGACCGTGAAGTATCGCCCGGATAAGGAAGGCTTTGGCTTCACTCTAACTCCGTCCTTTGGGGACAACACCGATACGCTGTTTGGATACGACCGCACGTCCAGCACCTGGGTCAAGCACTTTGCAGAGGCTTACGTCACCCTGAAGCGGCAAAAGCTCACCCTCGACCTCGGCAAGTTCTATTCGTGGATCGGTTGGGAAGGGGTCGAAGCCTGGAACAACGATCTTTACAGTCGAGCGCTGCTCTTCACGATGGTCCAGCCGAACTACCACACCGGTCTGCGGGGCTCTTATGCGTTCAACGAAAAGAACACTCTTTCGCTATACGCAACCAAGGGCTGGAATCAGACTTCTCGAAACGCGAGTGGCCTCACTCTTGGCGCCCAATACAAGCGAGTCCTTGATTCGAAAACGACCGCCTATCTTGGCGTAATTTCCGGCAAGGAAGGTTCAGCGTCCGTGAATAACAGCGGGGCTGGCTTTGGCGGCATTGGATTTCTTGCCCCGGGTGTCCTTGATACAACTCTGTACGACCTCATCATCACCAGAGAGCACAATGCGAAGTGGCGATTTAGCCTAAACGCAAGTTCGGCAAAGGCAGGTGGAAGCAAGTTCTACGGAATCTCAGGCGTTGCGAGATACCAGTTGAGTCCAAAGGTCGCGATTGCAGCACGTGCGGAAGGCGTCGGAGACGACCAGGGTGTTCGGTTTGGAACTCCCGCCCACGTCACTTCACTCACCCTCGGCATGGATTACCTGTTGAGCCCACAGACGACCGCTCGGTTCGATGTCCGCAACGACGTCGCAAATACTGCGCTCTTCCCAAGACTCGGCGGCGGGACTTCTAAGACCCAAACCACGTTCAATCTCGGCATCGTCGTTCGCTTCTAGAACTCAAGCCGAATGCTGTTCCCCACAACGGTGTGGTGGATCAGTTCATCTTCCTCTCTCTTCGCAGCTCAAATTCGTTACAGACCTTGGCGAATGGAGCAGAATAGGCCACAATATCCTTTGAGTCACTCAAGACGTCGCTGATCAAACATCTGATCGTTCCGCCACGTAGAAGAGTGAGGACACGGTCGAACATTCATGATTACACTGACTGAACGCGCAGCAACAGAGCTTATTGACCTCATGACCAGCCAGGACAAACGCGATGCGGCTTTACGCGTCTGGGTTGCTGGCGGTGGTTGCTCGGGCCTCTCTTACGGCATGGCACTTGATGACAACGCTCCGGAAGCGGAAGACCAAGTTTTTGAAGACAAGGGCGTCAAGCTCTACATCGATCCCCTCAGCCTCGGCTACATGAGCGGCGCAAGCGTTGACTACGTTGAAGACACCCTGGGTGGCGGATTCAAAATCGAAAACCCCAACGCAACTTCCAGCTGCGGATGTGGCTCGTCCTTCAAGACCGAAGGATCAGGCTGCGGTAGCGGTGGATGTGGCAGCGGCGGCTGCGGTTCGGGAAGCTAAGGCTTCTTCTCCGATTTGCTTTAACTTGGGCAAGACCTTACGGTCTTGCCCAATATTGTTTATGGGTTTGGTGTGAGCTTGATTCCATCAAGCCCAAACATCTGTCCTGCAACCGCTGCAGCGTTCTTACCCTTTGCGGTTACCGTCAGCTTGTGCTTCCCAGCAGAAAGAGTTAGAGTTCCGAGTGGCTTTCGCTTCCACGTCACCCCCTTTCCATAGAAGTCGAATTCGCCAGCCTTCTTGCCATCGATATCGATCTGGTGGATTCCGTAGTCATGTGCATTGCAGAAGCTGCCTTCGACCTTGTAGGTTCCTGAAGCGGCGACATTGAACTCAAGCTCAAGCACATCACCCGTCTTAACTTGGGTCCACCAGAGTTGTGCTCCCCCGCTCGGCTCAAAGAATTCACCTTGAATCGAAGTCTCTCCACCCGTGCGTCGGAGAATCTTCATGTCTTCACCTTCGAGCATTCCCTTCTCCTTCTTTGGCCCAAGGAGACGTTCAAAAGCGATTTTCGATGTATCGACCGGTCTCGGTCCGCTGTCGCCAGGGCGGGAGTACCAGTAGGCGGTGATGTCGTAGCGGCAGTCAACTTCTGCCCAATGCCACTCTTCGAGATCAAACCGAATTTGCTTCTCAAACGTGATTCGGTCGCTGACGTGCCATCGCACGACGGTGGTGTGCCCAAAGTTGCCAGGCTTTTCGACGTGAACCTGTGCGTGGTAAGGCTTCTTGAACTTCTCTGGCCAGCACCAAGCGTATCCAAAGTAGTCTTCCGTGCCTGTCCCAAACCATGACGGCCAGCTCTCGCCGTCCACATAGATCTTCTCATCGCCTTCTCCCCACCAGGCAGGGGTCGGATTTGCAACATGCATGGCAATCCCGACGAGGTGCCCCTTGCCCGACGCGGTGAGGCCCGTCATGTCCTTCATGGGTCGCGTTGACCCTGTGAACGGCGTCCACTGCGCGCGGAAGTAGAGTCCGTCTTTGGGAAACAGGCGCGGGACCGTTGCAGTAATCATCGCCAAGTCGATCGGCTTGTCTCCGAGGTTTTTTAGTTCGACTTCCATCATCTTCTTAAATGGCATCTCGATTTTTGAAT
>JBBRHU010000097.1:0-9879 GCA_038222255.1 Fimbriimonadales bacterium
CTCCTTCGGTGCAGGATTCCCCGCTCGACGTTGACCTTGGTCAAGCAACGGGTCAGGTTCGTCACCAAGCCGAAAGGCTGATTGGTGCACTTTCGCCGGGAGTCAGTTTTGACACCGTTGCCCTCATTCTTGGTGGCAAGCTCGTAGGACTGATTGCGTGCTTTGCGACAGAGGTCGGCATTCTCGACCAGGCTCGACTCATTCTCGAATCGGCAAGCACGAGTATCGCAACGACTTGCATGAGCCGCACCCAACAGCAGTCGATGAAGGCACAGTTGCGCGAAGCGCGACTCATGTACCAACTCGCTACACTCGCACCAGGCTCAACCTCAATTTTGGAAATCGCCGATCGGTTCACCGAGGAGCTCTCGGGAATCCTTGGCGCCGACCACCTCTCGATCTGGCTGATCGAAGGATCAACTCCAGAACTGCTCTCTCGTCGGGGTCTCGAAATGAACCCGATCCAGGAGATGAGCTTCGCTGGTGGGGCGGGCATCGAAGGATGGGTCCGAACGGGTGCGCCAGAGCTATTGCTCTTTGATGTCCGAAGTGATAGCCGCTTCCCCTCCCTCACCGCAGTTCGCCACCGAATCGGTTGCTACTTCGTGATTCCGATCGTAGCCGAAGGCCAAACCCGTGGCTATGTCGCGGTGGGTTCCCGTCGTGCGGGTGCCCTTGATGTTGCTGCGGCAGAGACCGTCAGAGCAGCGAGTGCCGAATTCATCCGAGCGACCTTCAGAATTGGCCAAGGTGGGGAGGGTGTGATGACCAACACCGCCTTCGAGCAACGCATCTCTGAAGAACCAGGAACCTTGGTCGTTCTTGAGGCGCTGAAACTTGACAAGATCGAACAAGCCTACGGTCGCTCCTCTGCAGATCACGCGGTGCGAACATTCGCCCGACGAGTCCGAGCCCGCCTTCCAGAAGGTGGTGCGATAACCCGCCAAGAATTTGGCCGCCTAGTCGCCTTTCTCCCTGGCGAGGACATGATTGCTGCCGGAAATTGGGCGAACGAGATTGCGGCGATCGCCTCGATGATCGGCATTCGCACCCCTGATGGAACCACCCGACTGCCACTCGCGGTGAGAGCGAAGGTGATTCAGGATGCCTCGCAAATTCACCAGGTTGCACCTCGTATTGTTGCTTGATCGGTCCCTATCGTGGTTTCCTGGTTTAGGAATTGCGGCAAGGGCAATCACTTATCGCATCCTTTTGCGACTGGGGAGATACGAGCCGATGACAGGGAAGCAATATCAGGCACAACGAAGAGCACTGCACCGCCAGTTTGCTAAGGCAGAACACGCGTTCAAGAAGGGCGATTGGCAAGAGGCAAGAAACCTTGCGAAGTCAGTCCTTGCTGTAGACGCCCAGCATCTACCCGCCATGGAAGTCGTTGCCAAGGCTTCATGGAAACTCAACGACCTTGAGCAACTTCCCGAGCTCATTCGTCGGATGACCTATCTCAATCCCTACGAACCGAATTACCATGCCCTCATGGCCGTCGCGATGCAGTCTCAATCGCGGTTCCAAGAAGCCTCCGAAGCACTCGGCCGAAGTGAAGAGGAAGGCGGAACACTAGAACTCCGAATGGGTCTCGACGCCTGGCACGCCCAAAGCGTCATGGACCTCCTTCGCCACGATCCTGTTTTCGCCTGCGCCTATGCTAAGAATCCACATTCCGCCTGTCAGGCGAAAGGAATCTTGGTCGGGCACGAAGAAGAGAAGTTCACGCTGATTGACCGTAGCGCTCTACGGACCGAGCTACGTGCTGACCTGCTCGCTCGCCCCAGCTGACTTCGCCAACAATCTCCTCGGCAGCGCGCAGCCCGCTCGAATATGCACCGTGTACGGTTGCAGGAGCGTCGTCACTGGTGGCTTCACCTGCGAAGTGAACTCGATCGGCGTGAACCGCCGCGAGATTGTCGTGATCTTCTCCTGCTGAACCTGCACCCATGTACGATCCGCTTCCTAGGCTGAACGGATCAGATTTCCACCTCGAAACAAGCACTCGTTTCGGCTCTGGAACCGACTCTCCCAGCATCACCTTGAGTTCTCCTGCGACCTTGCCTAAAATGTCGGCGTCAGAAAGCTTCTCGAGACTCTCTGCAAACGCCGCCGAGTTGATCGCGATCAGGATTGGCTTCTTTTGGAGCTTGTGCAAGGGAATAAACTGACACCACTCGCCCGCCTTTTCGGGAACTTGGCCGATCAGGTGTGCAGATTCTGGCCAGCACACCTTGTCGAACTCAATCGCAACCTTGTTAAGGACGCCCATGCCAAGCTTTTCAATCGCGTGCCGTTTCTTGCCGTCAAGCTTCGGCTCAAATTCCACTTTGCCTGCTTTTAGGACTCCCAACGGTAGGGTCAGGACGACGTGGTCGGCCGTGAACTCTCCGCTCGTAGATTTAACCTTGACGCCCTCGGCCGTCCGCTCGACACGAGTCACAACTTCCTTGAGCTTCACGTCGAGGCCCTTCGAAAGGTAGGTGATGACGACGTCGTAGCCCATCTTGATCATGGCATCGCCCCCTTCACCCTCTTCGCCCTGATCCCACTCGTCGAGAGACAGCCAATCCGAAAGTGCGCCCTGACCGAGTTCGATTGAGTCTGTCAAGAGAAAGTTGAACTGACGGAGCTCTGTCGGGGTGAGCGTGGTCTCTTTGAGAATCCGGTCCAGTCCCTGGCGGAGCGTAAGTCCTTCCCGATTTTCCCACTTGCTTCCTTTCTCGTCGAGAGACTCGAAAATAGACTCGAAGAGGGTCGTCGCCCTCTCTTGGTCGCCGTCAGCCCATCGACGTCCATCCTCATAAATCGCAGCCTCCTCGTACTCGGTCGTCACGGTGGGGAGTTTGAGTTTCTTAATAATTTCGGCGACGGGGTTGGAATCGATCCCATGGAGCCACGATGCGCCAAGATCGATGGGAGTCCCCCAAGATCGATCGGTTAGAATCCGCCCACCCATTCGGTCTCTCGCCTCCAGAACAGTTACCTTGCACCCGGAGTCAACGAGCGTTTTGGCAGCAGCAAGCCCCGAAACTCCAGCCCCAATCACAATTACGGACGGCTTCTCCGCTTTAGCTGCCCGTGGGAGCCAAAGCGAGGGTGCGGACATCACTGACGCAAGCGCCAGAAACTGCCTTCGAGTCATGCCACCGAGTTTAGCCAGAACCCCCGCAAAAATGCGGGGGTTTTCTTCTTAGTGAAGAGTCTTTCGAATTGACGTTCGGACCACGGTCAATCTCGCGTCGTCGTCAGAAAGATCCTTCAGGCTGTCTAGGAACGGTTCCACCGCGACCGGCCCGTCGTATCCAACTTCCTTGAGCGTCTTGAAAAAGCCCTTGAGATCGATCACACCTGTGTTTCCAGGCAGGTCTCGCTCGCCGTCAATCTGCTCTTCTGGCGAACGTCCCTCTTTCGCATCATTGATATGGACATAGACGATTCGCTCAGGGGCGACCTGGCTTAGCGACTCGAGCGTTCCGCCTGAGGTGTACCAATGGAAACTATCAAGCAGAAGGCCGACGTTTGGGCCAATTTCGGTTCCGAGTTCCAGCATGTCTTCCATCGTCCAGATGAATGGATACTTCTGGGAGTCGCGGAGAGTCTTGGCCCCGATGAATTCGAGGCCAAGCGAAATCCCGTGGTCAGCCAAGACCTTCGCGACCGGCGAAAATCTCGCGATGTGGAACTCCATGTTCTCATCCTTTTCTCGATCGTTCGAGCAGGGCATAACCCATGTTGCTGTTCGGGTACATCCGAGAGCTTGTGCGGCTGCGGCCAACCTGGGGAGTTCATCAAGATCAGCAAGCCACTTCTCTTCTGGACCCCTCCAATCCACAGGGAGTCCGAACACGATCGGTGTGACGCGTGAAATCTCGAACGTCACCTTTGCACTCCCGATTCCGTGATCGAGCGCACTCTTTGGACTGAATTCAAGTCCGCCAAATTCGTGGTCACTTGCCATGCGAATCGCATCGTCGAGCGTCTGAGGAGAAACGTGAATAGCGCCGGGGCTGAGGGTCGGTATCATGCCGACCAAGGCTACCGCATGAAGCACAAAAGGACTTGATATGTTAGGGGCAGGTGAAGGATTTGCTCCAGATCGTCCGAAACGATAAACCATAACGCCGGCTTAATGGAGGGCTCTCAAACTCAAGATTGGGCGCTGATCTCAGACGCATTCCATCGGAAAAGTGTCAGGGACGACTACGTGGGAATCAGCGATTGCCCTTATAGCTGAGACATCATGAAGAAAGCATTCACGCTCATCGAACTCCTGGTAGTGATCGCCATTATCGCGATTCTTGCTGCCATCCTTTTCCCGGTATTCGCACAGGCAAAGTCAGCGGCAAAGAAGGCGGCTTCGATCTCCAACCAAAAGCAGATCGGGCTAGCCATCATCCAATACGGCGCGGACTGGGACGACATGTACCCCCGCAATGACGACTGCATTGCAGGTAGCTCACTCAATAACGCGCTGAATACCACTCCGTTCAACCTCGCGGCATGCGTCGGTGGCGGACCCTACATGTATCGAATGAACCACTATGCTTGGCAAAAGTGGATCATGCCCTACACCAAGAGCGTTCCGCTTTTCTTCCACCCGGCAGTGGACTACAAAGGATTCAGCAACTGGACGACGCACGGCGAGCTCATGGGTTCGTACGGAATCAATCTCTCGCTCACGGGTGCTCTCAACACGGCAAACCCAGCGACGACGTCAAACCGATATCGCGACAGCTTCCTCGGCGGATCGCAAACGGCAGTGCCGTTTGCGGGCGAAACGATGTTGCTGCTCGAAATGGTCGACCCGGTTGTGAACTATGCTCCTGTCTTCCTTGATGGCACCGGTGCACTCGATCGCAAAACTGGATATCCGTTCGCAGTTCGCGAGGCTTGGATTCCAATCTTCTTCCCTGTCAACGGGTCTTGCGTTGCCACTTCGAATACGCCGGACGCTGCACGCGTTCCTTTTGCCAACCAAATCAACCTCAGCTACACCGACGGTCATACCAAGTCGCTGCCTGTAAACGGCTTCTTGGCAAACACGCCGACGGCTGCACAGTACGTGGTTAGTTCGCGACCTGCGTGCGGAGTTGGAAGTGGTTCGTGGACGGCAGCGTCGAAGCCAGTTTGGTCACAGCCGTGGCCGATGTGGGGGCTCCAGTAATCCTGTGAAGAAGCTCATTGCCCTCTTCCTTGCATCTGCGGTAGCTAGCGTCGTTTTGATTGGGTGTGGCTCCGGCGGTGGTTCAGTTGACACCGACGCAGTGAACAAACAGAAGGAGATTCAGAACAAGCTCAACAACGAGCAGAAGAAGAATCTTCCCCCGGGCGAAGGCCCAGCGGGCTAGCTTGCTCCCCGTTGGGGCTGAGGACCTCTCCTCAGCCCCAACGACCTGCCTGACCTAATCTGGCCTCATTTCTACCAGCGCATTAGACTGGCCGTCATGAGTTTGGACTCCAAAGTGGGAAATCTCCCAAATATGCTTTATAATTGCCATAGTGAAGCTTGCAACTTGCATTGTCCACAATCGTGATCGCAATCGGGTGACCGATGAGCTGATCAAGGCTGGTTTCAAGTTCACCGTGATCGGGTCGACCGGTGGCTTCCTTCGAGAGGGAAACACAACCTTTCTTATCGGACTCGACGTCGAGGAGCTTCCCACTCTGAAAAAAGTCTTCTCGCAGAACTGTCAAAGTCGAGATCAACTCGTCAATGTAATGCCGTTTGAAGCCGCTCCTCCCGGAGCTTTTATGCCCTCCCCGGTAAAAGTGCCAGTTGGAGGGGCGGTGATGTTTGTCATTGATGTTGAGCAGTTCCACCGCTTCTAGATTAGATGCACTCCCTGGCGCGGAGTCTGCAAAACGACTAGTTCGTAGCCTCCTTGAGTCCGGCTCTGGCGTCCACGCAGTCTTGCTCTACGGAATGCGTGGAGCCGGGCAAGAGGCGTTGGCTCAAGTGCTCGCTTCCGGTTGGCTCGCAAACACCGATTCCGACGAGGATCGACCGGTTGGTGCCTACTGGCGAGGTAACAACCCAGATGCCCTGCTGATCAAGCCTGGCGGACCAAGCAACCTGATTCCCGTTTCAGCCATCGCCGGCGAATCTAACGCGGTCGGGAGCCTTTCACTCAAAGAGTTCTTTCGAAGTGCACCCATCATGTCTCGGCATAAGGTGGCGGTAATGCACCAGGTTCATCGACTAAATCTCTCGGCTGCGAACGCGCTCCTCAAGACTCTCGAAGAGCCTCACGCCCATGGAAAGATGATTCTGACGACGGAGTCGGTGGGAGAGGTTTTGACGACTGTTCGGTCGAGGTGCCTGGCCGTGGTTTGCGAGCTATCGGGCCAAGTCTCATCAAACCCAGCGTTCGTCGCGCTAGGGATTCCCGCTGGTCGAGAAGTCGAATATCAAGATCAACTCCAGGCCCTGAATGACTTGATCGTGTTTAGCGAAGCACTCACGAGGAAGCCGCCAGGAGCTGCACTCGCCCTAGCAGAAGAGTTCCGAAGGATCTGCGATAGGTTCGAATCAAAAGACCGTGGCGCGAGAAGTTCCCAAGCTGAGATGCTTGGACTCTTCGCAACAGCAGTCAGTCGTCAGTCGGCACTACCACCTGAATGGGCACAAGCGATCATTGAAGCCCACAGAAGGATCATTGGCAACGGTTCTGCCCCTTTAGTCTTCGACGCACTTTTCAGTAAAATGCTTCTGACCTCGCAAAATTGACAGGATGGGTCCCAAGAGTTGCACACCGGGAACAAGATGAAGAAGCGCTCCCGTATTAGTAACGAATCCTGACCGTGGAACCTCTGCGATGATATTCACCGCCCTTCGAGAAAACAGCCGCTCCCGCGAGGACCGAACACCTCTGTTCGAATCCTTGACGAGGAACAACTACAAGCAAGCGTACGGTTTGGCTTATCGCCTCACCGGCACTCACGCTGATGCAGAGGATCTTGTTCAAGAGACGTTCCTGCGTGCCTACCGTTTCTTCCATCGCTATGATGAGGGACTTCCCTTTTCTAGCTGGCTCTACCGAATCATGACCAATGCGCACATCGACCTAGTCCGTCGTAAAGGTCGAGTGAAGTGTACGAGCCTGGAGAGCGGCGGAGTTGATGGAAATGTGACCTGGGATCTCCCAGACCACGACGCGAGCCCAGATCGCGAGATGATGTTGAACTCGCTGGACGAACCCGTGCAAAATGCTCTGAATCAAATGACACCAGAGTTCCGCATGGCTGTACTCCTTGCTGACGTAGAAGGCATGGCATACGAAGAAGTTGCCGAACTGATGAACACTTCCGTTGGTACAGTTCGATCTCGGATTCACCGGGGTCGAAAGCAAATTCGCAAGTTCCTGATGAAGCACGCTCCAGAATCCTATAGGAGTTTCTGCAATGAACTGTAAGTCTGTCCTTTCCCGACTCTCAAGCTATATCGATGGCGAAGTCAAGGGCGATGAATCTTTGGCGATTCGCGACCACCTCAGCGCATGCCCGGATTGCCGAGAAGAGCATGATGGCCTGCGGAACCTGATGTCGCTGATGCGATCCCTGAACGCTCCCGAGCCGCCAGCGGATCTGAGCGAGAGAATCATCGCAAACTGCCGTGCAACCGATTCTCGCAAGAAAGTCTCACCATTCAGGCTTCCTGCCTGGGGCTACTTTGGAGCAGCAGCGGTGAGCATGATCGCTACCTTCATGGTTCTTCAGATGGTAGGCCGAAGCAATGCGCCTTCGCCTTCAAATATCGGAAAGCGCGACATCTCGTTCGAAGTCCAGCGTGACCGGTTGAACTTTGGATCTGACCCAATGAGCGGTGCTCCGTTGATCTCGACGAGTTACTCAGGAAGATAAACGTGAAGAAGCTTGTCATCCGAACCACGGGCGTATTGGTGCTCGCCTTCGCTTCGGTGGTCGCGTTCTCCCAATCGACGGCTCTCCAGGTCGAAGCAATTCGCCGGACAACCCAGGCGACCGGGACCCGGGGCTCTGTAAGCTCGGCAAAAGCTCTCGAAGTGCTCACAAGGAGCATGCAGCGAGTTTGCCTGGCGAACGTGATTGCAATCATGGTTCAAAACGGCGCGGATGCTGAGACCGGCCCTCAACGTGTGAAGCTAGAAAGAGCCAAAGATGGCCGTGTCCATCACACCGTTCTCGCTCCTTTACGGTTGCAAGGTATCGAATCTGTCGACAACGGTGACTTCCAATTTGTGTATTGGCCAGACCAGAAGACGGTCATCCAGCAGGACTCTTCGCTCAAAGTTCCGTGCGACGCACCGGAACGAGTGAACCTCGCCGCCCGCAACTACGTCGTTACCCTTGAAACAAAAGGGACGGTCGCAGGCAGAAAGACGGTTTGCGTTACCGCAGTGCCAAAACATAGCCAGCTTACGGTTCGGCGATACTATATTGACGTCGCCACCTACTATCCGCTCAAGCTTGAGACGGTGGACGCTGACGGTCCAAAAACGGTTTTTGAGGCAAAGGATGTTCAATACCCTCGGAACATGGCTGATGCAACGTTTAAGCTAGCGACCCCTAGGGGCACTAATGTCGTTCGATACAGCCGCCCACGGGATATCCGCAGCCTTGACGAAGCCAAGGAGATCGTAGGTTTTTCACCGATTGCACCGACCGTGCTTCCATTTGGTTTTGAACTTCAAGATCTTCAGGTCAAACTTGAAGACTCTTGGAAGCCCGTCATGCTCCGTCTGACCGACGGACTTGTTCGAGCCACGGTGTATCAGTGGCGATCAGACGGCAAAGATCTCGCGATCAAGTCGCTCACAGGCAAGACCATGGGCGAAGTGAACGGAATCCAAATCCTCGTGGTCTCCGATCAAGGGCCGGAGTTCCGCACCAAGTTGCTTGAGTCGTTCATTAAGCGCGGTTCAAGGGAATCAAGCGGTAAGCTCCTTGGAATGTTAGTCCCAGGTCTTGGAGAATTTCCCGGAAAAATGGAACTTCAAGATTGGGTAACGACGTTGCAAGCAATACAACCAATTAACCTTTCGCGCGGAAGCAACCGCAAAGCACGAAACGGTTAGCTGCTTGCAGAAACACTAACTGTTTAGGTGGTCGAATCTATGGATAACACGATCAAAGGATCAAAGACAATCTATCTCGTTTTGGCTGCCGGGATCGGCATCGGATCGCTCGGCACGGCTGCTATCGTTGTTAGCAAAAGTAACGGCGGCCAGTCAAGTCTCCTCCGAGGCACCGATGCAAGAGCTCTGCCCGTCACTAACTTAACGGGTGAAACGCTCAATGGTCTCAAGGCGCTAGACGCTTCTTTCACTAGCCTCGCCGAGTTTGCCGCACCTGCCGTCGTTGACATCAAATCAACGAGCGGGCGAGCTATGGCAGGCGATGGTCGCATGACGCCAACAAAGGGTGGCGAAGGCTCCGGCTTCATCTATCGAGCTGACGGCTACATCATCACAAACGACCACGTCGTGGGCGGATACGACACCGTAACCGTTTCCCTCAAAGACGGCCGAGAATTCAAGGGCAAGGTCTTCCGAGCGGAAGATTACGACCTTGCCATTGTCAAGATTGACGCTAAGGACCTTCCCACTCTTGGCCTTTCTGACAGCAACAAGGCGAAAGCCGGTCAGCTCTGCATGGCCGTCGGTGCTCCATTCGGGTTTGAGAATTCAGTGGCATTCGGCCACGTAAGTGCTCTCAACCGCGATCGCACTCAAATTGCGAACCGATACTACTCCGACTTGATCCAAACCGATACGCCGATCAACCAGGGTAACTCGGGCGGCCCGCTCATCGACGTCGAAGGCCGAGTGCTCGGCGTGAACACGCTGATTTACAGCCCCAGCGGCACCAGCGCAGGTCTTGGATTTGCGATTCCGA
>JBBRHU010000098.1:0-9851 GCA_038222255.1 Fimbriimonadales bacterium
GCCATCCCCGTTGCCCTGCATCGTCCTTCAATCGCACGGTCGAAAAGTTCTTCCAGGCGTTCAGCATTGTCTCCTGAGTGAGGTCATCGGCCAAAGCTCCGTTCCCAGTTTTCGCCAAAGCCATCGCTCGAACGAGTTCGAGATGCCTTCGGTAGAACTGGTTGAACTCCTCCATGCTTCCTTCATCCTCATACACGCAACGAGGTGGCCGAAGTGTTCGCAGGTCCTACTTTGCCAGTAGCATCGAAAGGAAAAACATCGTCTTCGTTCCGGCGTTCTGGATGCGAATCGTGCCTGAATCCACCAAATCGGTAAAGACGATTTTGCATTCTACGTCTTCGCCCTTCTCCTCTTGCATCATCTCCTTCGACTTGTTTAGAACTGCTAGCCCAAGGCTCTCAGAAGCTCCATCTGATGTCGCAATCGTAGTCCAATTGCTCGCCTTTGACGTATCTCGACTGTAAAACTTGCCCGGGGAGAGGGCGGTGCCGAGCAATGTGACCGAGTTCGGGGTGATTTTGAAACCGTCTTTCGTGCCGGCGTCAATCGACTTGGCCATCACCTTTGCGGCCTTCGCTATCGACGAAATGGGGTGAGCGAGTCCGGCCTGGAGTTTGAACATTGCAACACCCGAGAATGTCTGGTCGCCTCTATTCACCAGGCTCAGAGCGTATCGTTTTCCTTTCTTCGCTCCAAAAATCGCACCATATTCGTTCTGATCGTCAACGGCATTCGCGCCTTCGGTCGTGATTTCGATCTTGAGGTCAGCGTCGGTGCCGGACGCAGCCTTGTAGACCATGTAGTCGTTATCAGCTGTGGCCGTGAAGTTCCATGTGAACTTGCCGTTCTGGGTCAAGACACCGGCGAGGATTGTCGAGCCCTCGTTGAAAAAGAGTTTTGCGCCGGCCGATTCGGCAGTCTCAGCAGACTTCGCCAACTTCTCGGTGACCTCTACCACCTGATCAAAAGCAACGGTGGCCATAGGTGGAGCGAGGGTAAGCGCGATGGACAAAGTCAAGACCATGGGGGAATGTTATTCTCTCTTGGCCGAATATGCAATCCGACCATTGGCACAAACTAGGATGATCTACGGGCGATCTGCTTAGGTTCTTGGTCCGCAATCACAAAAGTCGATAGTCCGTGTCGGTCCAAGTCTTCCCGTGCCACAAAGGCTCGATTGGTCTTCAATTCGTACAGCCTCAACCTCATCTTCTGGGGACGACCAGAGATTGATCCTGTCCAAGAGAGGAAGTGAACGTCCTCCTTCCGCAGCGGGAATTCTCTAGCAACCACGACCGAGCATAGTTAAGTTTCCCACCGATAGCTTGGAATTTCGCGCGGTTCATGCCCACCTTGGACTGGCTGCGAAGCGTAGCGATAGACAACAAGGTCTTTCGCACCAAGCGTGACACAACAATCCCCGCCGAGCCCGAGCACCTCGGCCTTTCTTGAGGTGCTGTCCACTGCGGAAATCGTTGGTACTTCCTTGTCTTTTGATTTCCAGAGCTTGACCGCCACACTTTGCATATAAAACCGGTCACTCGTCGGTGTGTTCCAGCCCTACCATACAATGACAAATGGCATACCTGTCTATTACTAGAAGGTATGCCACGTTTTTTCGTGAAAGTTCTGCAGCAAGTGCGCTGCTATTTCTTGATGATGTGTTTGAGCTTTTCTGCCCATTCGTCAACTTGCGAGGCTGCGTCTGCCTGAGTCAGTCCATACTTCTGCTGGACTAGCCCCTCTAGGTGCTCAAGCTTTCCGCCCATTTGAGTCACCTCATCGTCGGTGATGTCGCCCCACCGCTCGCGAACCGCACCTGCGATTTCTTTCCACTTTCCTTCGACTACATTCCAATTCATAGGTTAGTTCCTCGTGGTTCTTCTGCAAAATCCACTTGTGGTCGGGAGACTCTTTTCTCGTGGAGAATGAGTCTGAACTTACGAATAAACTTCCAAGATCAATTCAACTGTAAAGCAGGATGAGAATCAAGGAAGTGGTAAAACTTTCAGTAAGACAATTACTAAGCTGAAGTTTAGTAACTTGCGACCGCGTCGCTACAGTCCATCGAGTCCGCAAGAGCCTCATCGAGCTTTCGGTCAATCCGTCGGCTGACCTGGTTCTTTCGCATGTTGAGCGAGTATCGGCGGCCTGCGTAGCCGAGTGCGATTGTGAGGGCGCCAGCGCCAATGACTTGCAGAACGGTTATGCGGCTGATTATGTTCCTCATGTTGGGTTAGACTCTGCATTGTCCATTAGGGTTCCATTGGTAAAGCCCCACATCTGTTGGAGTAGCAGGAATATCCTGCGGGCATACGTTGCGGGAGCAAAAGTCGAACTACCTCACAATTCAATAGCAGGTACAGACCCATATGATTTGCTGACAGTGCTTTAAAAGTCCAGTTTCTAGACAAAAAAGATGGACAACCCTGTGACCGTACGTAAACCGCTCATCGACGGCGCGTTTGCCTTTCCATCGCACTGACCTACGGTCGTGCGATGGAACCGGAGAGCTAAACTGGCCCTACATCTTCTCGCACGTCAGGAATCGAACGTGGACACCGTTTGCTTTGGAAGATGCATTCTTACCAACGAAGTAAAGAAACATTGCATTCTCACCTTCCTTCGCTGTGAATTCGCCGAGGTAGACCCTCGGAAGGTGGGTCGGTGTGGCGCTGTACATATCGATCTCGGGTCCAAGCGACTCCGTGCCGTTCGATAAGCAGACTATTCCGCCGTCATCGGCTTTCACAAATTCGCCATACACCTTGTACCGCCCAGCGGAGGGAAAGTCAGTCCGAAGCCCGACATGGGAGACCGCGAAGTTGCCGGAATGTACGGACTTCACACTGAGCGTCGAAAGGTTGTTTTGCCCGACACGAACTGCGTCTCGAGTAATCGTGCACCCCTCCAACCCGAAGGTGTCGAGCGGCAAGTTAGAATGCGCACTGAAGATCAGTCTGGTCGGATCGACAACCCGTCGAGCGGCTGCCGACATCGAAGGGCTCACACCACCGACAGGGCGCTCTGCGTAGTAGTAAGTGACGCCGGTGTAGTCGGTGATGACTGCATTTCCCTCCGGCCCGTGCTCGATCGTTTGGTCAATTGACTTCTCAAACGAATACGCATCGTTGACCAAAAATCGATATCCACCAGTACGACCGGTCGATTCCTGATAGAGCAAGCAGCCGCTTACGGGAAGCGGAAGTGTCCGATCCCAGCGCCCAGGCAGCGCATACCATCCCCCGTTGAAGAAGTCCTCGGAGCCGGTGCCGTGAACAGTCATCTCCCCATCCGCGAGGGTGACGTCGTCACCTTCGAAGAAGGTCGGGATCCCTGGATCTTTTCCTTGGGCTTGGAGTGAGAGGCCAACGATATGTCCCTTCCCCTTCCCGCGGAGCCACGTAAACGGCTTGCCGAGGGTAGTTGGTGCTTCACGGTTCCAGCGGGCATAGAACCTGCCTTCGCCTGCGCGCAGGGCTTGCCCTCCCAGAATAATTTCGCCTTGGATGGGAAGTCCCGCGCCTGTGGTTTGGGTGGAGACCAGCTCGATCTTCGCCGCCTTCGCGAAGGGCATCGGAAGGTGGCAATAGCTCACTCCGTCCGTCGTTCCGACAAACGCAGACTCCATTGAAGGTTTTCCGAATGCGTAGCCAAAAAAGTCGCCGAGGGGCATAAGGATCGACGGCGTCTGCTCTCCGTCCCACGTGATTCTAAGGAGAGTATCTCGCGCCCGACCTTGGAGCGAAGCAGCCGGACCAATCTTGAATCCCGCAATTCGGCCCCCCTTATGAACGTCAAGAAGGGTCAGAGTTTTGCCCGGCATCAGCAGCCTGTCAAATTTTAGCCGAGTCTGATTTGAGCCTGCCGGTAGGTTGAAACGTGTCAAATCCTTCTGTCTGCCGATGCTCCAAACTTCCATTAAATTCGTCAGGTCGGTCTGGGAGACTTGGTCCGGGCGGAAGGTTTTCACCGAAGTTCCAGCCGGATACTGCACATAGTTGATGTCGTAAAACTGTGTTCGAGGAGCACGAAGCACGATCTTGCAAGATTTCTGATATCCGATCGGCATGTAGGAATAGGCGCCGCCCGCAGCCCAACCTACGATCGGTTGGACGAACGGGAATTTCTTGCCCGTAAAATACTCTCGATACGGCATCGAAACCGCAGGCACCGAGTCGCCGTCGAGATAGAACTCCAACAGATCGTTCGAGGCTGTTGGGGTGTGGATGCGCGTGACGCAGCCTGGACCCACAAGATCAGCGAGAACGAGGGTGTCGCCTTCTTTCCTTACGAACGAATACTTGCCCGAGAATCCGTCGTCGTTACCGCCCGAGCGGTCGTAAGAAGTGACCGCACCGAACTTGACTCCGGTTCGAAACATCGGGAGGCGGTCAAGTCGATAAAGTGAGTCAATGCCGAGCGCCTGAGTAGGCGCAGTTGCAGCGAGAAGAAGGAGAGAGCAAATCGATGTCATGCAAAGCCCCGAATTCCCCGCGCTTGCGGGGTGATTCGCATATTGTCCATACAATACACGAATTCTTCGGGGAGTTGCTCTGGCCAGCGAACCGACCAGAGCAATCACTTTCTATTCGAGCGGGTCGCCACCCTTATCAACGTTTTCAGGCGTAAACACTCGAGACTTCAAGACCATGGTCTTTTCGGTTTTCTTTCCAGCAATCAGGTCTAAGACGGCCTGGATTCCTTCCTTTCCGCCCGTTGGATACTGGAAGCTCGCGGCGAGGATGCCCTGCTTCACATAACCTTGGCCCTCCTGCGGGAGTGAGTCGATGCCGATGAAGATGACACCCTTGTCTCGGGATGCTGCTTTCGCTGCGAGGTAGGCGCCATGAGCACCTGGGTCATTGTGAGCGTAGACCGCATCGATCTTCGGTGCGCGTGCCAAGGCGGAGTCCATCTCCTTTCGAGCTTCTGGCTCAAGCCACTTCATTTCCGATTCGAATACGATGTTGAACTTTGCTCCAGCAATTCCTTCACGGAATCCGTTGTGTCGGTCTTGGGCTGGAGTTGACGTCATCAGGCCCTTGAGTTCAACAATGTTGCCGGTTCCGTTCAGCTTCTTGACAAGCCACTTTCCTGCGGCCTTGCCGATCTCTTTGTTGTCCGCACCGATGAACATGGTGAACTTGTCACCCATCAAGGCTCGATCGAGGACGACGACCGGGATCCCTGCATCGAAGGCCTTGGCCACTGGCTCTGTCAGTGGTTGGGCTTCTTTGGGACTGATGATCAAGAAGTCGACCTTGTCCTGTACGAACTCCTCGACCTGGCTCCGCTGCTTCAGCGAGTCATTCTGAGCGTCCTTAAAGACGAGCTTGAGTTCCGGGTGGTCCTTTGCTGCGTCTTCGAGGTCCTTGTTCATTTGAGCTCGGTAGGGCTCGCCAAGGTTGCATTGGCTTACGCCGACAACGTACGTCTTTTTAGCAGACCCGCCGGGAGGCGTTTTGATCCCGGCTTTTCCACCAGGCGTATCTTCCGAGCTTGAGGAATTTCCGCAACCTACGACAAAAATCGTGAGGAGGGCGGCAAGTGCAAATGTTGAGTTCTTCATTGTAAGGCTTCTACCTTCTATTTTGTGCGAACACGGCGATCACGATGATTGCACCCGTTATGACCAGTCGGCCAGATTCGGGCACAGCGTTGATACTCAAAATCTTTTCGAGGTAGCCGATGGTGAGGATGCCGATCATCGTCAGTCCGACGCTCCCACGACCTCCCAATAGGCTAGTCCCACCCATCACGACCATCGCGATGGCGGTCAATTCATATCCCATTCCCGCCTCGGGGTCTCCCTGTTGCTCTTGTGCAGCTTGGCAAATCCCGGCGACTGCCGCGAACATCCCAGAAAGCACATAGGCGAGGAGCTTTGATCGCTTCACTGCGATCCCGGAAAGCCGAGCAGCTTCTTCATTTCCGCCGATGGCATAGACCTCCCGCCCCCACTTCGTTCTAGAGAGCAAGAGCCAAGTGATAAGGAAACAAACCACGAAGATGATCGTGACGACGCTGACATTGTCGCCGAGAATCTTGTTGTCGATCGCGCGAAAAAGGCCAGGGACTTCAACAAACGTGGACGTTCCGTCGGGAGCAGTGATGTTAGTCGCCACCTTTTGCCCGCCACTCACAAACTTGGCAATCCCTCGCGAAAAAACCATTACCGCGAGGGTCGCGATGAAAGCTTGGAGCTTGCCGAATGCGACAAGCGTGCCGGAAAGGAGCCCGGCAATTCCACCAATTGCGATGGCAATCAGCACACCAAGCAAGGGCGAGAAGTGGAGGTGGATGACGAGTTTGGAAAGCGCGACCGCGACGAGCGCGAGGATGCTGCCCACTGCGAGGTCGATGCCACCCGAGATCACGACGACCGACATTCCGCACGCAAGAATTCCGTAGACGGATACTTGCCTTAAAGCGTCGCGATGGGTGCCTAATCGAAAGAATGAACCGTCGCCACTAAAGATGAACCCAAGGCCAAGCACAATCGCAAAGGCCATGATCGCTCTAAACTCAGCGGTCTTGAGAGTCGGGCGTAGCTTCGCAAGTGCGCTCATGCGGATATCGTGGCCCTCATCACCGACTCGGCGGTTGCATCTTCGCGGGAGAATTGCCGGACAACCTTGCCTTGTTTCATGACTTCGATCCGGTCACTCAGCAAGATAAGCTCGTGGATGTCGCTGGAAATAAGAAGCAGCCCCTTGCCCTCACGCTTCCATTTCAAAATTTGTTCGTAGATCTGCACCTTTGCGTGAACGTCGATCCCGCGAGTCGGCTCATCTAGGAGGATGACATCTGGGTTTGTGTGGTGCCACTTGGCGAGCACGACTTTCTGTTGATTGCCTCCGCTTAGGCTACTTACGGCTTCCGAAAAGTTCGCAGACTTGACGGCAAAGCTCCTGCATAAGATGTCCATTGCCCGGAGCATCGCCTTCGTATTTAGCCACCCGAATCGAGCGTATTTGGCGTGACTTGGAAGCGCAGCGTTCTCTTCGATCGAGGCACAGAGGACGAGGCCGGTCGTTTTGCGATCATTAGTTACCAAGGCAAGGCCCGCAGTCTTACTCTTCTTCGGTGAGGCACAATCCACGGGATTTCCTTTGAGCGTCATCTTGCAGCTCCCGCCCTTCTGATGCGCTCCGAACAGCGTCCACAAGACCTCGCTCGCCCCCGCACCTTCCAGACCGGCGAGGCCGACAACCTCTCCAGCTCGAACCTGGATCGAGATGTGGTCGACGACCGTTTGTCCTGCGCGGCTGAAGTTAATTTCCTCTGCATTGAGCAGAACTTCTCCAACCATGTTCGCGTCTGCCTGGACCTGGAGCTTCACTTCTTCGAGCGGCTTACCGACCATGTGCGCTGCGATCACGTCTGGAGTCAGCTCTCTCGGAGTTCCTGTCGCGACAATCTGACCGTCCCGAAGCACCGAAACTCGAGTCGCGATCTGCGCGATCTCTTCCATGCGATGAGAAATATAGAGCACTCCACTTCCCTGGCGTTGGAGCTCGGCAATGATTCCGAAGAGCCGCTGCGTCTCGATTTCGTTGAGCGCACTTGTCGGCTCGTCCATCACCACGACTCGCGCTTTGTGCCGCAACCCTTTCGCAATTTCAACCAATTGGCGCGTGGACAGCGGGAGTTCCTGTACCGGAGCACGGAGGTCCACATCGATCTCAAAACGCTTGAGGATCCGAGCTGCTTCCGCCTCCATCGCCTTGCGATCAATCAGTCCGCGTTTGGTCAACGGGTCGCCGAGAAACAGGTTCTCTACCACGCTCAGCGTTGGGATCAACGAGAGCTCTTGGTGGATGACGACAATGCCGCCGCGAATCGCATCTGCGGCGGCAGCGTACTTTTTCGACTCGCCGTCGATTCGGATCGTGCCTGTGTAGTCGGTGATGTTTCCGCCGAGGATATTAATTAAGGTGCTCTTGCCCGCACCATTACCTCCTGCCAGCGCGTGAACTTCGCCCGATTGCAGCTCAAGGTTAACGCCCTTGAGCACGGGATTCGCCCCGAAACTCTTGTGAATTTCGGTCAGTTCGACGAGCGGTGCAGTCATCTCAATACAATCCTAATCTGTTGCCCCGCGGAAAGGTTTAGTCCGTCTGCAAGCACAACCTCGTAGTTGCCGAACGACGATTGAAGTTGAGCATTTACAATCGTCTCCCCAACCTTGACCACTGCAGATTTGTAG
This sequence comes from Fimbriimonadales bacterium, assembly GCA_038222255.1. GTDB lineage: Bacteria > Armatimonadota > Fimbriimonadia > Fimbriimonadales > Fimbriimonadaceae > Fimbriimonas. Next base: position 8,213 of record JBBRHU010000098.1, read on the forward strand.
GTCCGGCCGTTGCCAGCGAGTCGAACCTTGTTCAACTTCAACTTGCCCCAGTTCACCGAGAGTTCTGCGATGAGCGACTCACTTGAGATCGTCTGCGCAAAACTTCCCCAGCCTTCCGCTGCGGTGAAAGCCGCCTTAAAGTCTTCAGGTTTGACCTTCGGCGCAAACCCGATGATGCCCTTTGGTCCGTGATAGTAGAAGCCACATAGCGCAATAAAGACGCTATAGACCGACATCCCGCGAGCGTAGTGATCGCTGCACTCAACTTCGTTAAACGGATTTCGAAGCCCGGGATGGTGTCGCTCATCGACGGCACGGGTGACGCGGAGACCCTCTTCCACCAGCCCTTCGTGGACCATCTCTGCTGCGGCCGCATATTCGCAACCAGTCCAGCACTCGTTCAAGTACATCGAGGCCCAAACTGGTTTCGGCCCTAGAACCTCGTTCTTGTCTTTCTTCGGGAAGGACGTCATCACGAGCCCAGGCTCACCCGCGAGCGCATACCAACGACCTGGCTTTGCCTCTTCACGGAACGGCCCCATGTCAGGAATGAAGTTGTATTTATACATTGCTGCCATCGCAGACTTTGAACCTGCAGCCGGGGCGACACGGCCGAGTCCAAGCTGGTGCGCCCACCACTGGCCTAGCAATTGGTCGATATGACATCCATCGCCGATCCGCATCGCGTCGAGGTGCTCTTCCTTTTTGAGCACCTGAATGTAATATTCGCCATTAAAGAAGATCGAATCGAATTTAGCAGCGCCCTTTCGGAAGATCTCTTTGCACCGAGTTGCGAATTCGAGGTCCTCCATCTCTTTCGCCATTTCCTCGCCCGCTCGTAAAGCCGCAAGGTACATCGAGGTTAGCCATGAGGATGGGCCGTAAAGATCAACATCGAGCGTGTTGTGCTGCCTTCCCTCAAGGATTCCATTGCTGTCGGCATCCTCACGAATCAAAAACTCAAGCGCCAACTTCATGCGCGAGTAGACGCGCTTTAGGAAACTTGCATCGGGTGAGGTTTGATGTTCGCGATAGGTTCGCAGGATGTAACCCGTTTGCGAGTCGGCGGCGTAGCCGTTGCCGTATTCACCCCTAAAGTTGATTAGTCCAGTCTTTGCATCGAAGCCTTTTCCATCAACGTAGTCGACCGTCTCGCGAGTTGACCGCTCCAGATCAGGGAACAATCGCCCGACCGATTGTGCATATTGCCAAACATGCCCGCAGGTGCCAGCACAGCAACCGATCCCTTCCCAAGCATAAAATCGCTCGTCTTTGAATCGCACGCAGGTCATCGTCGACAACGTCGCGGAGATCCCCATTGTGCGTTCGAGGAACCATCGGGGCAAGGTCGAATCGTACCAAGTCTTGTTCCAGAGTTCAGTGACGCCGGAGAGCGAAGCTGAGTTTGATTCGAGTCGATCGAGCACGGCGTTCGACGAACCAAACATCGCCGCGTAGTGGTTTCCGACGGGGCCAAGGCGATCAATCTGGAGATTCGGGAACCACCATGCTGTATCGAGAGTGAACACATGCGTCGCACCGGGCTTCAGCGTCACCGTCGTTCGAAGCCCACCGGTGGGACGTGGACTTGAAGTGATCTCCTCGGGGTTGCCTCCGTTATCAGGCGTAAAGATGTGTT
>JBBRHU010000099.1:0-9790 GCA_038222255.1 Fimbriimonadales bacterium
AGACGAGCTGGGAGAAAGTCAACGATCAGGCTGCGTGCGTGATCGTTCAATACCCGAACTTCTTCGGCACAATCGAAGATCTGGCTGCTGCGCGAGATGCCGCAAGAGCCAACGGATCCGTCTTCGTCGTTGTAGCAGACCCGATCGCCTGTGCCCTCTTAAAGCCGCCAGGAGAATTTGACGCTGACATCGTTGTGGGAGAGGGGCAGCAACTCGGAGTTGCAATGGGTCTCGGCGGCCCGCTTGTCGGACTCTTTGCCTGCAAGATGGAGTTCATTCGAAGAATCCCGGGCCGAATCGTCGGCAAGACGAAGGAAGCTCACGGAGATCGAACGGGTTACGTGATGACCCTCCGAACTCGCGAGCAAGACATTCGACGAGAAAAGGCGACCTCAAACATCTGTACGAACGAAGCTTTGATGGCGCTCGCGAATACGGTCTATATGATCGCGCTTGGCAAGAACGGCATGAGATCGGTCGCCGAAAGCACGGTGCGGAACACCCAATACGCGATCACAGCGCTCGAAGGCGCTGGCACTAAGCGAGTGAACGAAGGAAACGTCTTCGGTGAGTTCGTTCTCGACCTCGGGAAGAACGCTGGAGAGGTGCGAGACTCGTTGCTCGATCACAAGATCCTTGCTGGTCTGCCGCTCGGACCGTACTATCCGGGAATGGAAAACTGCATCCTCGTCGCGCTCACCGAGCTCCGAACGAAGGGTGAGATCGATCACTACGCTGCAGCGCTCGAAACCGTGCTCGGCTAAGCTATCTCAAGGCCAACTTCGTTAGAGGTTGGCCTTTATTGTATAGTGGGTGCATGACGCTCTTCGTGCCCTTTCTCCTGTTCGTACCGGCACAAACCCCCGCCAAGCCGATCCAAAATCCACAGCTTGCCAAGGAGCTTGCGCGGCGCGTCACCATTGACCAAGCGGCGCGAGAGAAGATGATTGGCTACATGAAGTCCAGTCAGTCGGGACAGCCAGTTATCAAGTCGATCGAGGAAATGCACAAGATTGACGCTGATAACACGAGTTGGCTGAAGGCGACCACGGTCAAGTTGGGCTGGCCAACGATCTCGATGGTCGGAAAAGAAGGAGCACACAATGCTTGGCTTCTTGCGCAACACGTCGAATCGAAGAAGCTGATGCGAGAGTTCCTCGACCTGATGACCCCTCACGTAGCCACGAATGAGGTGTCGAAAATCGACTATGCCTACATCACAGATCGAGTAAATATCGGCGAAGGCAAGAAGCAGGTCTACGGCACCCAGGCGATGAGCGACGGTAAAGGTGGATGGACGATTCAGCCAACCGAGGATCCGGCGAACCTCGATAAGCGACGCAAAGAGCTAGGACTCGGCACCATCGCAGAATATATGAAGCAGATTGCTGCGATGTATGGCAAGTCCCATTAGGCTTGTTCAGTCTAGAAACTGGTAGCTGACAAACGAGAGCTTGGTGCTGTCGGGAGACCACGAAGGCACGTTGATAGTGCCCTGGCCGCCGAACAGCTTGGCGAGAACCGTGAACTTTCGGTCCTCTAGATTCATCAGCCTAAGCTGGACATCCTTGTTCGCTGGATGTCCGTCAACATCTTTGCCATACGACAAAACCGAGATCCACTTTCCGTTTGGCGAAGGATGAGCGAACCAGTTATTGAATTCGTCCGTAGTGACCTGCTCAATGTTCGACCCGTCAACGTGCATTCGCCAGATCTGCATTCGTCCGGTTCGGTCGGAGTTGAAATAGATGTACTTGCCGTCGGGCGAATACTCGGGGCCATCGTCGAGCTTTGTCGCAGTCGTCAGCCTCGTTTCGGTCCCACCTTCGACCGGGATCGTGAAGATTCCGTATTTCCCTTCGCGTTGAGCGCAATAGGCGAGCGTCTTTCCGTCTGGCGACCAACCGTGCCAATACGAAGGAGAGCCCTCGGTGATCTTCTTGGGAGTCCCGCCAGAGATAGGCAAGGTGTAGATGATCGATTGGTGTGGCGGTTGCGACTGGTCGCTGATCACCAGTGTTTTGCCGTCGGGCGAGATTCCGTGGTCGTTGTTGCACCGAGTCGCGAATCCGGTGTCGATGAGCGACGGAGTTCCACCTGTGGCGGGGATTCTGTACAGTCGGCCACCGCCGTTATAGATGAGGTCTTTGCCATCAGGCGTCCAGTTGGGTGCCTCAATATGTTCGGGCACTACCGCCACCACTCGTCGATCAGTCGAGGCGATGGTGATTGTCTCTAGGGTGCTGTAGAGTGTCTTTGATTCTTTCGCCTGCCCCAATTCGACGTTTGTAAAGACTGCCTTCTCAACTACATCCTTATCGTGCGAGCACACTCCGAGACCAACATAAAAGGGCTCCTTAAGCATCAGCCGGACGGACCCGCCAGATGGCTTCCCATCAACCGAGATCGTCACGTAGTCTCCGCGCCGTTCGATCTTCAGGTTCTTCGGGCCTTTCACGCTTGACTGGACTTCGTGGGTTGTCGCTCCGGTCTCATCGCGATATTGCAGAGAGGTTAGTCCATCTCCGTGGAGGGCGATATCGGCATAGGCTGAGTCGGCATCCAGGCTTTGGCGGATGACAAGGCAGGCTTTTCGGTGGGCGTTCTTTCCTGCCCCAACAAACGTAGCGTCTGCACTCAGCGTGATATTGCCCGAAACCTTCTTCCAAACAAAGTTGAAAGCATCAACTTTGAACCACATATTCTCGCCGCTTCCACTGACCGTATAGCTCTTGGTCGCTGGGTCAAAACTCGCAGCTCCGGGGTGGAGGATCGTTCCAATGTCTGTGTGCCCTTCGAAGATTCCGATCGCCTGAGTTGAGTTAGCCACGGTCAGCATCGTACCGGAGAAGCCTGCGACGAGACCAAGCAGCACCTTTAAGTTCATGACTAACCTTAGCCGATTTATGGCGGGTAGGCTCGGTGCATTCATGAGCAATCTTCCAAGCAACGTTTTTGGTCGTACCGGACTGCATGTCACTAAGTTAGGCTACGGTGCGATGGAAGTTCGCGGCAGCCGAATTTGGGGCGGTCGAGCGGTTGAAGAGGCCGAGGCGAACACCATTCTCAACGCTGTACTCGATCAGGGAGTCACCTTTATCGACACCGCGAACGACTACGGTCGAAGCGAGGAGTTCATCGGAAAGTGCATCGCCCACCGCCGAGGCGAATATGTGCTCGCCACAAAGTGCGGTTGCACCGTGGTCCATAAGGATGAGCACACCGACGACACCCCTCACGTTTGGACAAAAGAGAACCTCTTTAGAGGACTTCACGAATCGCTCGAACGCATGAAGACGGACTACGTCGATGTCATGCAGCTTCACAACCCTTCGGTCGAACAATGCGAGGGCGGCGATCTTGTCGCGGCGCTACAAGAAATGAAAGCGCAAGGCAAGGTCCGTTGGATCGGAATTAGTTCGACAAACCCGCACATCGAAACCTATATTGGCTGGGGCGTTTTTGATGTTTTCCAAATCCCCTATTCCGCGCTTGAACGCGAGCATGAGAACGCGATCCAGTTAGCTCATGACAGCGGTGCAGGTGTGATCATTCGTGGTGGAGTTGCCCGAGGTGAACCTGGTTCTGGACTTGGAAACGAAGATAAGTGGGCGGTTTGGAATAAGGCGAAGCTGGACGAACTGCTTGAGGAAGGGGAGTCGCGGACTCAGTTCTTGTTGCGATTCACCAACTCTCACCCAGGTATGCACACGAATATTGTTGGCACCAAGAATCCTGCGCACCTTGCTCAAAACGTAGCTGCTGCCGCCAAGGGAGTCCTCTCCGCAGAGACCTACTCGGAGGCAAAGAGCCGACTAGATTCAGCCGTGTAATACATTAAACGGGCGGAGGTGCGATCACCTCTGCCCAATGCAGCCGTAGAGAAGAGAAGTCGTCCTTATGTTAGTGCCCTTCGCCCTGCTTCTTAGCCTCATTCCCGATCATATCGACGCAATCGTTGCGAACGAGATGCGGGCACAAAAGATTCCCGGTCTCACGATTGCCGTTGTCAAGAAGGGGCGGGTCGTGAAGGTGAAAGGCTACGGCGAAGCTAATGTTGAATATCACGTCCCGGCAACCGAGAAGACGGTCTATCAGTCCGGTTCGCTCGGCAAGCAGTTCACTGCGACCTTGATGATGGTCTTGGTGCACGAAAAGAAGCTCGGGCTAGATGACCCCATTTCGAAGTGGTTGCCCGAAGGTGGTGATGCTTGGTCCAAGATCACCGTTAGGCACCTGCTTTCGCACACATCGGGCCTGTCAGACATGCAGTATCGCGACCTCGACTTTGCCCGTCGCTACTCCGAAGATGACCTCGTCAACTTCATCGCCGCCCGCCCTCCGATGGAAGAACCTGGGACAAAGTGGCGATACAACAACGCGGGCTATGTCCTCCTCGGCATCCTTATCCATCGCCTTACGGGCAAATTCTATGGCGCCTTGCTTCAGGAAAAGATTTTCAAGCCCCTGGGAATGTCGACCGCGCGGGTGATCTCCGAGCGAGACATCGTTCCAAACCGAGCGGCCGGGTACGAACTCACACCCACCGGGCTCAAAAACCAGCGCTATGTCGGCCCGTCTCTCAATAGCACTGCCGACGGTTCTCTGTACTTGTCGATCCTTGACTATGTCAAGTGGGACGCTGGCCTCCGAAGTGACCGCCTCCTCCCCCAAAAAGAGCTCGCCCTCACCTGGACCCCAGGCAAACTCGCCGACGGTTCCCCAGTCGGGGAGTCAGAGGGTGATGGATACGGCTTTGGCTGGGAAGTAGTCCGTTTCCGTGGCCACCAGTTCACCGAACATTCGGGAGCTTGGCAGGGCTTTTCAACCTACATCGGACGGTTGATTGACGTCGGTACGACGGTGGTGGTGTTGACAAACCTCGATGCGGGGCACTCCAGCCCCGAAATCATCGGCCGAAAGATCTTCGCTATGGATTTCCCAGCGCTCGCTCCTCCAAAGGAGGAGTAGGTTTAGGCTCCGGGCGTCAGTAGCCCTCGTTATCTGACGGCAGTGACGAGAATTGTTAGTGCTCTGACCCACTCAAAACGCCAACGGCAGACAGGATAACAGCGATTTTCTCCCTTTCCCTGAAGGGGAAATATCCTACAGCGAAGGGCGGAGCCCTGGAGCGAGCTAGGAAATCTCAGATAGCCCTACAGGGGCGAAACTTGACCGAGCTGGAGTTAGCGGGAGTCTCGCCCCTGCAGGGCTACAGAAGGTACGGACGTCGGATCCAGGGCTTCGCCCTTGGCTGTAGAGTTGCGCCCCGATGGGGCTTCCGGAACGCTCTAGATAGCGCTCGTCATGATAGCTCAGATCCAACTAGGAATAATCGTTGGCAGGTGAAGGTGAACCGATGAATACCTTAAGGGCGGTGGTTACGAACCCGGTGACCGGCGCTACAAGGCATCCCAGCGATACAACGATTGCTGGTCGTGTACCTTCCAGAATGATGCGCACCAGCATAACCCTTCATATATGGGTAAAACCCCAACCATGACCTGGCTTCTTCCTGCGTTGCTACTTCACCCAACCATCCAGACTGCTTGGCCGCGGTCGAAGCCGGAGACGACGAACTATCACGCGACTTCGAGCTATGAGGACACGATTGGGTTTATCAAACAACTCCAGGCGGCGGGCTCTCCGCTGACTCTCCAGTTTATCGGTGAGAGTTTCGAGAAGCGCCCTATCCCGCAAGTCGTCATCAGCTACCCACAAATCTCGACGCCAGAAGAAGCCCGAGCGAGCAGGAAGCCGGTTGTATATTTGCAAGGCAACATCCATGCGGGAGAAGTCGAAGGGAAAGAAGCCGCCCTCCACTTCATGCGGAGGTTGGCCCAGGAGGCTGCAGATCTGAAGGCAGGCAAGCGTCCGAAGGACACGCTCGTCGACAAGCTTATCTTCGTCGTGAATCCGATCTACAACGCAGATGGGAACGAGAAGTGGGGGCCGGTTGATCGGAATCGACCTGAGCAGGATGGGCCGGATATCGTTGGCGTAAGGCCGAACGGACAGGGGTTTGACCTTAATCGAGATTGCATCAAGGTTGAATCTCCCGAAATGTCGTCGGCGATCCCTGAGGTGTATGAGAAGTGGAAGCCGCACGTGATGATGGACCTTCACACGACGGACGGCACCCGACACGGATACGACATGACGTGGGCCTCGCCACAGAATCCTGTCACCGAGCCATCACTGCTTGCCTATGGACGGGACACCATGATGGGTTCGATCAAGCGAGCATTTAGAGACGCCTACAAGCAGGAGATTTTTGAATATGGCAATGCGGTTCGAGGGAGAGACGGCACGACTCGCTGGGAGACTTTCGGCCACGAGGGACGTTACGTCACCAACTACGCTGGGCTTCGAAATTGCATCGGGCTGCTGAGCGAAGCCGCAACTTACATCAGCTTCAAGGACCGAATTTTAGCGACGGAACGATACGTGACCAAAACAATGGAGTACGTAGCAGCCCACGCCAACGAGATCACGAGTTTGATCGAACAAACCAATCGAAAGGTGATGGGCTGGGCGAAGTCGAATCCAGAAATCGGCTTGCGATACAAGATGGAGAGTCGCGGCGAAGACACCCTGCTGCTGGAAGCCCCTCCAGGAAAGCGCGACAAGCGACCGGACAAATTGATCAAGGTTAAAGGAAAAGTCTTCGAGCGCTTTGTGAGCACGAAGACGAGCAAATACCCAGCCGGTTGGTTCGTCCCCGCTTCCGAAACCGCCACCCTCGCGATGCTCCGAAAGCACGGAATCCAAACCCAGGGCATGACCGAAGACTGGACCGGCATCAGCAGCGGGTTTACCGTCGAAACGGCGCGACAGGCAGGTTCAGCGTTCCAGGGTCACCGCATAGCAACAATCGATGGTAAGTGGGAGCGACGCTGGCAAAGAGTTGCGAAGGGAAGTGTCTTTGTGACGGGCGCTCAACCGCTCGGAGCGCTCGCGTTTCACATTCTTGAGCCCGAATCAACCGACGGTGCGGCGGCCTGGAACTTCATCACCCTGCCGAAGGTGGGGGCTCGATTCCCGGTGACGAAGATCTTCAGCGACTCCACGTTGCCGAGATGATGCGCCGCGAGCAAGGTCGATCTTGTGGTCGGCCTGGCTCTGCCATCGTTCGTACCACACTCCAAATTGTCGCATGACTCCGAGGCTGAGAAGGCCGATGCCGAGTGCAGGCAAGGGCAGTTGCACCCAGTAGAGTGCCGTTTCAGTGCGGAAGGCAAAGTCTGCTGCGGCGTATTGAAAGACTCCGACGATGATCCACAGGCAGACGAGCACAATAATCACAGCAGCGTGACTCTCCAGGTTTCGAGAGACGGCAGTACACGCCGAACCGACGATCGTGACAAGCAAGAGCATGCCAACCCAATCAGGCCTTACCCCGCCAGGGAAGCCGGTCGAGACCGCGTGGTAGCCCTCAACACTCCAGCCTCGCGGGAAGAGTTGCACCGTCAAGAGCCAACTCCCAATCGCGCCACCAGCGCAAATCAAAGAGGCAACGCATGCAAACACCACCATCGGCCCTAGGGCGCGAGGGATGTGGACCTGCTTTTGCGACTTAACCTTCTGATTCACCCGGTAAACTCTCGCTTAATCATGGTCACAAAGCGTGTGCCAGAACCCAAGCTTATCTTCGAAAAGTCTAGTCCAGGACGAATTGGATGCAATCTTCCCGTTGCGAACACCCCCGAGGTGGACATTAACGCGGTGGTTGGAGAGACACGTTCGGAACTCAATTTTCCTGAAGTTTCGGAATTAGACCTTCTCCGACATTTTACAAATCTGAGCCACATCAACTACGGCATCGAGACCGGCTTCTATCCGCTGGGCTCGTGCACCATGAAATACAACCCCAAGATCAACGAGAAAACGGCTGGTCTTGCCGGTTTCGCGCAGATCCACCCGATGCAACCCGTGGAGACGATCCCCGGTGCACTTGAATTGCTGAACGGCGTTCAAGAAATGCTTGAGGAGATCACTGGGTTTGACGTCATTACGCTGCAGCCACTCGCTGGCGCTCACGGCGAGATGACCTGCCTTATGCTCGTGAAGGCATATCACGAGTCGATTGGACAAGCGGATCGAAAGATTGTTCTTGTACCGGACAGTGCGCACGGCACGAACCCAGCTTCGGCGGCTCGTTGTGGCTACGACGTCAAAGGCATCCCCACGACGCCAGAAGGCAACACCGACCTCGTTGCTCTTGCCAAGGCTTTAGAAGGCGACAACGGCAAGCACGTTGCTGCGCTGATGCTCACAAACCCTTCGACGCTCGGCCTTTTTGAGCCCAACATCGAAGTGATCTGCGCAATGGTTCATGCGGCTGGAGGTCAAGTGTTCTGCGATGGCGCAAACATGAACGCCATGGTCGGTACGACGAGACCAGGTGACCACGGCTTCGACTGCATGCACTTGAACTTGCACAAGACCTTTAGCACCCCGCACGGCGGGGGTGGGCCGGGTTGTGGAGCAATCGGTTTGAAGTCTCACCTTGCGCCTTTCCAGCCGGTTCCTGTGCTTTACAAGGTCAATGATGAGGTGGTTGCTGACTACAATCGCCCTCAGAGCATTGGCCGCGTCAGCGCCTATTACGGCCAGTTCTTGATGGAAGTTCGAGCCTACACCTATCTTCGCGCCTATGGCAAAGAGAAGATGGCGGACATTGCTCGACATGCAGTCTTGAACGCCAACTACGTTCGAGCTCGACTGAAGGAAGTTCTCCCGCCTGCTCACGATCGCCCGTGCATGCACGAGTGCATCTTGACCGCCGAACGCTATAAGAAGCAGTTCGGCGTGCGCGCGCTTGACTTTAGCAAGCGACTGATCGACTACGGATTCCACCCGCCCACGAACTACTTCCCGTTGATCGTGCCGGAGTGCATCATGATCGAGCCGACCGAGACCGAAACCAAGCAGACGCTAGATGAGTTCTGCGATGCAGTGATCTCGATTTGCCACGAAGCTGAGACGGATCCCGACTTGCTGCACAACGCTCCGTCGACTCAGATCGTCGGGCGCTTGGACGAGACGCTCGCCGTCAAGAACCTGGACGTTCGTTGGAAAGCGAGTGTCTAACCTCCAATTCACGGTCGATGGCGCGTTGCCTGGGCAACTCAACATGGACCGTGACTGCGAACTTCTTGCGGCCGCAGAAGAAGGAGTCTTCTGTGGCCGTATCTATTTTTGGGACCAGATCACCGTAAGTGTGGGTCGGTTTCAGATTGCCTCTCAGGTCGTGCTAGGCGGGCTGCCGTATGTAGATCGGCCGACGGGTGGGGCGGCGGTGTTGCACGGTCACGATCTGACTTTCAGCCTTGCTGCGCCTGTTTCGTTCTTGGGAGCGACTTCTCGGGAAGTGAAGGTCATTTACCGGTCGCTCGTCGGCCCCATCGTTGCCGCCTTTCGCGAGCTCGGGATACCCGCCGCTCTCGGTGAGGATGTTGTGGCGGGAGTGCAGCCTACTCGCTCTGCTTACTGCTTCTCCCTGCACTCGAAGAATGATGTGATCGATGCTGAAACTGGGGTCAAGCTTTGTGGTTGCGCGCTGAGAGTGACCGAATCCGGGGCTTTGTTGCAAGCCAGCATTCCAATCTCTGCGCCTTCTCGACATCCGTCGGAGTGCATTGTTGGCGGGGAAGACGCGGCGTGGGTCAATCTCGACGCCAGACTACTTGGCGAGGCGCTTGTTCGGCAGACAGCTAACGTTTCTTCGGCACAAGCTGGCTCCGTCGGCAAGTGAGGACCTTCAAGAACACTCGAACGTTCTCGTGAG
>JBBRHU010000100.1:0-9778 GCA_038222255.1 Fimbriimonadales bacterium
TGGTCGTTAATGACTCGCGGTCCGGCGGTATAGTCGCCCCATTCTGCGGTGTCGCTGATGCTGTAGCGCATGTAGCTTAGTCCACCTTCGTAGAGCAAGTCGACAATCAGCTTCGTCTCGTGCAGACACTCGAAGTAGGCGGCTTCCGGCTGATAGCCAGCTTCCACCAGAGTGTCAAACCCGGCCTTGATGAGGGCAGAAAGGCCACCACAAAGGACAGCTTGCTCGCCGAACAGGTCGGTTTCCGTCTCTTCCTTGAACGTGGTCTCCAAGATGCCTGCCTTTGCGCTGGCAAGGCCCCAGGCGTAGGCAAGGGCAATATCTTTCGCGTCACCTGTGGGGTCTTGGAACACTGCAACGAGTGCAGGCATCCCAGCTCCGCCGACGTACTCGGCACGAAGTCGGTGGCCCGGCCCCTTGGGTGCGACCATCGCGACATTCACGTCCTCGGGAGGCACGATTCGCTTGTAGTGGATGTTGAAACCGTGGGCAAACAGGAGGGTCTGGCCAGGGCGAAGATGGGGTGCAACGCCTTCAGAGTAGATCTCGCCCATCGGCACGTCTGGGGTGCAGAACATGAGCACGTCTGCCCACTGAGTGAGTTCCGGCACGGTGTGGACGGTGAGGCCCTCAGCTTCGGCTTTCGCCTTGCTCTTGCTCCCGGGGTGGAGTCCGACTCGGACTTCCACGCCGCTGTCCTTTAGGTTCAGCGCGTGTGCATGGCCCTGAGAGCCATAGCCGATCACGCCGACCTTTTTGGACTTGATGAGTGATGGTTGAACGTCTTTTTCGTAGTGAATAACTGCCATGGGCTATTTGTCTTTCTCTTGAGATTTGTAGAAGAAAGCAAAGCCGATTCCAAGCGCAAAAACTGATACTCCCATCAACACGATGGCGGGGACCACAGGTCGATTTGCCCCTGTGATTCGTCCGACTGGCTTATCGGGACTCTGTCCCAAAAGGTTGCCACCAGCCGCACAAAGGCTCATCAAGCCAATGAAGAGAAAGATCAGTGATATGAAAAGCTTGCTAGATCGGTCCATTGCTCTCTAGGATAACGAATTTATTTGTGTCTTAACCTTCAACTCTGATAGCAACAAGACCACTTCTCACGACTTGCAGCACACCATAGGGCTGCAGGAGGAGAATCAAGCTGTTTATTCGCGAAGGAGTCGCGGACATTTGCAGCGTCATATCTTCAAGGCCGAGGTGGACGACTTCGCAGTGCATTGCTTGAGAGATATCGAGCACCTCTCTGCGCTTCTCCGCGTTGGTGGCGACCTTGATCAGCGCGAGTTCCCGCTGCACGGCTTCGTCCTTAGGAAGGTCATCAACCTCTACGACGTCGATCAGCTTTTCAAGCTGGCGGACGCATTGACGAAGTGTGTTTTCGTCGCCATTGACCACGATCGTGAGTCGGGAAAGACCTTCCTGTTCGCAATCTCCAGCATTAAGGCTCGAGAGCGAAAAGGCACGTCTTCGGAACAAGCTAACGAGTCGGTTGAGCGTGCCCGACTCGTTCTGCACGAGGGCGGTGATGGTGTGCTGGTGAGTCTGCATTAGTGGACACCCGCCGTTGATTTGGGCAAGGAAGGATCCATCACGATGTTGTTGTTCGCTGCACCGGCAGAAACCATCGGGAAGACATTCTCCTCCATTTCGACAATGAACTCACAAAGAACCGGGCCTTGGCAAGCTCGCGCCTTTTCGAATGTAGCGTCGAGATCGGCGCGTGTTGAGCAACGGAAGAAGTGGACGCCATAAGCGTCGGCCAGCTTTCCGTAATCTGGGCTGCCCATCTCGACATGGCTATATCGATTGTCATAGAACATCTCTTGCCACTGCCTGACCATGCCGAGGTAGCCATTGTTGACCAAGCAAATTCGGATGTTCAATCGATTCTCGACTGCGGTCTGCAGCTCTTGGAGGGTCATCTGGAAACCGCCGTCACCGACGACTGCCCAAACCTCTTTTTCGGGTTGAGCAAAGACTGCGCCCATCGCAGCAGGGAAGCCGTATCCCATCGTGCCGAGCCCACCGCTGCTGAGCCACTGGAACGGCCGCTTGAATCGGTAGAACTGAGCCGTCCACATCTGGTGTTGACCCACATCGGTGCTGATGATCGCATCAGATTCAGTGACTGCGTTTAACGTGTGTAAGACATGCCGAGCTAGGAGCCCTTCGGTATCTGGAACCACCAATGGGAAGTCGGTCTGCCAACCACGAATTTGAGTCCACCATTCAGGATGCGACGTTGTCTCAACCTCGGCTGTGAACGCGGGAAGGCTCTCTTTAAGGTCGCCGGGGACGATGACGGTTGTGGTCAGAACCTTTGAGAATTCTGTCTTGTCGATGTCGAAATGGATGATGTTCGCCTTCGGCGCAAAGCCTGCGACCTTTCCGGTGAGGCGGTCATCAAATCGAATTCCGATGCCGATGACGAGGTCGGCTTCTTGAACGGCCATCGTGCCTGCGACTTCGCCATGCATGCCCATCATTCCTAGGGCTTGAGGGTGCTCGCGAGGAATGGAACCCAGGCCCAACAGCGAATTGATCACCGGCAGATTAGCTTTCTCGATCAACTCAAGGAGCTCCTCGGACGATTCTGACCAAATGACACCGGCTCCAGCGATCACGACCGGTTTCTTAGCGCTATTGAGAAGAGCTGCGGCTCGGGTCAGCTTGTCTGGAACAATGGGGACGTGGTGCTGATATCCACGCCGATGAATCTCGGTCGGAAAATCCGCCTCGCTCAGTGCCTGGAACACATCCTTTGGGATGTCGACCAAGACCGGTCCTTTCCTTCCGGTGCTTGCCAGGTAGAACGCCTCGCTGAGGGCATGCGGAAGGTCGTCGACATTCGTCACAAGATAGTTATGCTTCGTGATCGGGATCGTGATTCCCTGGATATCGGTCTCTTGGAACGCGTCTGTGCCGATGGCCCAGCTGTTCACCTGTCCGGTGATCACAACCATCGGAACGCTGTCCATCATCGCGGTTGCGATGCCGGTGACTAGGTTCGTTGCTCCCGGTCCGCTCGTTGCCAAGCAGACTCCAACTCTGCCCGAAGCTCGGGCATATCCATCGGCCATGTGGGCGGCACATTGCTCGTGTCTAACGAGAACGTGTCGCACCTGAGGCCAGTTCAACATTTCATCATAGAGAGGGAGAACCACACCGCCGGGGTATCCAAAGATCACCTCGACGTTATGATTGACCAGCGCCTCCATGACGATACTTGCGCCATTTCGCTTTTCCATGCTTTCCTTTTCCAGTGGCCCCAACAATCCCGCCATTGGGAAAGGTCGACAACCTTGTCGATCGCTCTAGGAAATTGGCCTTCTCCCTAAAGCAGAAAAGGCCTCCCGGTTTCCCGGGAGGCCTTTTCAAATTCTGTCTGTGCGTCCCGGTTAGTGTCTTAGTCCAATAATAATAAGGCTAAGAAGGCTAAGGCTAAGAAGGACGACACGGAAGCTAAGGCCCAAAGGAGCCACAGCTAGCACAGGTCGGTTCGTAGCGGTCGATAGCACTTAGGTGATTATAGCCATTTCTGGCAAAAAAGCAAGGGCCGTTGAGTCGGACCTACTTCTTTGCCACTCTTTCTAGCCGTTCCTGACAGTTCTTTTGCCACGCCGGCCACGAAATCAATCCTTCGTCTGGATTCCTAAGAATCCCGGGAAATCCGATCTTTTCAAACTTCGGACCGTCCTCAGCGGCAAAGTCCATCCAGGCCTTTAGCTTTTCAAGCGCTCCCGTTTTCGAGCTATTCACCACGAACTTCGAGGTGGACAGTGAGAGCAGAATGCAGCCGATGAGTTGCGGCGCACGAATCCCTTCTGGGGTCTTCGAGACCACATATCCCACGTCAACGTGTTTCCCCGTCGATGTCGTGCACTGCAAACTCGCAGTCACGATTGAGACATTCGGTTGTTTCAGCACCGACACGGGTGCTGGCAGCGGCGAGAGGTATGCCGACATCTCCGAAACTAAAGCTGAAAGCTTCGACCTGTTGAGTCCATAGGCAAGCCGATCCGACTCGTCGACGTATTCGTCGATACAAGGAACGTCTTTCGTTTGGATGCACTTACCGAGTCGCCCGGCGGCATCTTCGAGCGATGGTCTGCGGTTTGCTGCACCAAGACCGATAGCTACGACGACGAGAGTGACACCGCCCAGGGCAAGGCCCTTTCCTTTCTTGAAACCGATAAGTTTGCTCATCGCCTAAAAGCAGTCGTTGCCGCCGGTACACGTGAAGCCGAGTCTCCACTCAGTTCGATATGAATTTCCGTAGATGACAGGGTCCCCAATTTCTTGAGGGCACACCTTTAGGCGCTTGTAGTAAGACCAACAGCCTTGGGGGTTCGCGTTATCGTATGATCCGCAGAACACTTCTTTCAGCTCAGAGCCCGTGCAGGGAGGAAGGACGTCGCACGTGACGCACCACTGCGCGTATGAGCCGGTAATCAATGTTGAACCAGCGATTATCGAACGGATTATTTTTTTCATTGTTGTGATTTCCTAGCTACTCAGTTGAGCCACCACGCGGCTTTTTCTGGGTTTCCGGTTTTACGCTTTTTGAGCAGGCGGCCCGAGAGGTCCGCCGCAATTCCTAGTTTCGGGTGGAACTGATTGTTCACGTCCCAGTCCGAATCAGTGCAACTCAGACTGTGGATCACCGGTGCGGACTCCTCGAATGTGCGAACGATCTCTTCCCAACTGCCCGGACCCACGCTATCTTCCGGCCAGTAGACAGTGCCGAAGCTCGTGACATCCGCAGATTGGCAAGGCATTTTCCACATTGCGGGTGGCGCAACCTTATATATCTGGCTCGAAGGGGGCAGGCCCATTTGACTCGCCCGTCCAAAACGAGCGTCGCCATCATTTTCCGAACGGTACATCTGAATTGCAAGCGACAATTGGTGAATCTTCTGAACGGTCGAGGTCACCTGGGCACCTCGCTTTGCCTGAGCGAATACGGGAAAAAGAATTCCGGCCAGTACGGCAAGGATCGCCATCACAACAAGTAATTCAATAAGGGAAAATCCACGCCTGATCAAGACAGCGACCTCTCGATTTCAGTCAGAGAGGTCGTGAAGCGGATGACGCGATCATCTGTTCCGTATTCAACAAGGCAATATTCGACGATATCTCGTCCATGGATTTTTGGGGCGGTTGATCGGCTTAGAATTCGACTTTTAGGAAAACCCGTTGCGATCAGGTCTTTCAACATCGCCGTCTGTCCTTCAACGATCACCCATGTTGTCACGTGTTTTGCCTTGTTCGCGATCTTGAGCGCAGAGATTGATTGAGAACTGCATGTGCTACAACCAGGAATAGAGAGAATGAGGCCGTGTTGCCTCTGCGTTGATGACTGCGAATTGTCCCAACTGAGAAGGTCCCCAGGTTCAAAGGTCTGGATTGGCTTTGCCGCAACTTTCACCAAATAGTCCGGTCGCGAATCGCAACCGAATAACGTTAACCCTATCGTCGCACCCAAAATCAGGCACGAGCATGCGTAGTCGTTCCTAATGACCCTCATCCTCAATTCTCAACCCCCTGGCTCGCGCCCCCAATAAGCACGCAGCCATAGTATTGTCGGGTCACCCGAAGATTGGTGATCCCAGCTCAATATGAGCATCATATCAACAATGGTCGGCAAAGTGCAATCAATTTTCAGTAGATATTGGGGATAAGTAATATATTCGAGCAGTTCTAGTCTAAGTCCAGGTAAATGTGGCGGACAATTAGAGGCTACTTCATCGAACCAAGTCCTGTGTCGCTTCGTAACTAGCCCAGGCAGATGACCGACTTAGATTTGACAAAGTCGCCGAACGAGAAGTTGGAGCGAGCCAGGAGGAAATGGTGCATTTGGCCGTTGCTTGTGGCGTTTGCTGAGGAGACTCGACAACTAGTTGAACTGCGACCGAATGCCATACTCATCAAAACTCCTGATGAGAGAGCACAAGGAACTGATTCGGGCTTGGCGCGGGCTTACTGCAGGAACCGAGGCGGTTCTTGTGACGGTGGTTGCGACTCAGGGTTCGACATACCGCCGCAAGGGTGCGCGGATGCTCCTGACTCGCGACGGTTGGGCGGCGGGATCGATCAGCGGTGGGTGCATCGAAGGTGAACTGTATGGGACTGCTTTCGACCGAACTGAAGAGGGTGCGGTCAGAGTTCGGTTCGATACTTCAAAGCCCGGCGACGAGATCTTTGGCTACGGAACGGGGTGTAGCGGCATCGCCGACGTGATCGTAGAGCGTCTCGCCGCTGACGGTGGAGTGCTGAGAGTTCTAGACGAGGTCCACCAATCTCGATCGCCGATGTGGATTGAAACCGAGATCCAAGACCTTCAACGTCTGGGCGAATTCAAAGTACATGCAGGAAGGGAACTGCCAGCCGGCAGCGAATCTACGATGGCCGAGCAACTCCGTCCGCCCATCCACTTGATCATCGTCGGCGCCGGGCACGATGCGATACCAGTGGCGAGTCTCGGAACAATGCTTGGGTGGGACGTCACTGTGGTGGACGGAAGGGCCTCCTACGCAACTCCTCAGCGGTTTCCTGATGCTCAAAAAATCATCGTGAAGTCGCCCGATCAGGCTTTCAGCGAACTCGCTCTCGATCCAGAAACCGCAGTGGTCTTGATGTCGCACTCCTTCACGATTGATAGGGCGATTCTCGACCGTCTGGCTGGTCATCCTGCCTTCTATGTCGGGCTCCTGGGACCCCGTCGGCGGGCAGAGCAGATTATGGGAGTCGCCGAGATAGAAGTACCCAACTTCTACACTCCGGTCGGTTTAGACATCGGTGCGGAAGACCCTGCCGAGATCGCGCTTGCGATCGTGTCAGAGATTCAGGCGGTCCACAACCACAAGACCGGCGCTTCGCTCTCAGGTAAATCGCACATCCACTAGCTTGCTAGGCTCAAATCGGGTGCGAAAGGCTTTATACTAGCCGCATGATTGCCCTTTTTGTCAGCCTCCTTCCTGCTGGCTCACTCCTCGCCGTCGATCTACGATGCGAGGCACTCACCGCGCCGATGGGCGTTGATTCGGTGATGCCCCAATTGAGCTGGAAACTGAAGGCGGTTGACCCGTTGCAGCACGGACTGAAGCAGACGGGCTACCAAGTGCTCGTGGCCTCAAGCGAGGATGCGATTCGGCGCGGAAGGGGCGATGTTTGGGATTCTGGCCGCGTGCGGTCTGGCGACAACTACGGAGTGGGTTACAAGGGCGGCCCGCTTAAGTCGGGGCAAACCTACTTCTGGCGGGTGAAGGCTTGGGACCAAGCGGGCGGGGAAGGCCCTTGGTCAGAACCGACCACATGGACGACGGGCTTGCTCAATAGCTCCGATTGGAAGGCGCGATGGATCGGGCTCGACACTCCGATGCAAAAATCGAACGGCCCTGATTTTGACGGTGCCCAATGGATCTGGACGGGTTCGGACCCCCAACCGAACCCACCGAAGGGCGTCCGCCATTTTGTCCGCAAGATCGGGCTTCCGGCAAATTTGAAGTCAGCGGACGTTTGGGCAGCAGGCGACGACCACCTCAAGCTTTATCTTGATGGCCAGCTGATTGGAGACAGTGCGACTTGGGAACGACCGATCCACCACGTCTTTGAGAAGATGCCCTCGGGCGGCGAGCACACTTTTGGGGCGGTGGTCGAGAACACTGGCCCCAGTCCTGCAGGATTCTTGTTCAAGTTCAAGGGCGACACCGACAGCGGTGGTCGTGCGATCTTAATCAGCGACACGCAGTGGAAGTCGTCCAAGGAAATGACGGGCAAGATCGAGCCTTCGATTTCGGTCGGAGCCTATGGCGTAAGCCCGTGGGGCCAGCTTTCCGCTAAGGATCGTTTCCTTCCAGCTCCTCGCATGTTGCGTAAGATGTTCGAGCTCAAGAAGCCCATTAAGCGAGCTCTGATTCACGCGTCCGCGCTCGGCCTTTTTGAGCTGCATGTGAACGGAAACGTTGTCAGCGACGAGCTGTTCATGCCTGGTTGGACCGACTACGATAAGCGCGTCTACTATCGAACTTACGACGTGACGAAAATGCTTCGCGAAGGGCCGAATGCAGTGGGGGCGATTCTCGCGGACGGTTGGTATGCAGGCTATGTTGGCTACGGTGGCCGACGCGAGCACTACGGTGCGAAGACCCGATTCTTGGGCCAGCTAAATGTCGAATACACCGACGGAACCCACGAAATCGTGGCGACTGGACCAGATTGGAAAGCGGCCTCTGGCGGTTTGCTGGAAGCTGACTTCTTGATGGGCGAAACCTATGACGCCCGCAAGGAGCCAGTGGGCTGGGCAACATCACCATTCCCGGCAATTGGCTGGAAGAACGTTGACGTGACTCCGAGCATCCCGGCAAGAATTGAAGCGTTCCCAGGGGTCCCCGTTCGAGCCTACGACGAGGTGCACGCGAAGTCAATTTCTGAGACCGCTCCTGGCGTCTACACCATCAATCTCGGTCAAAACATCGCCGGTTTTGCGAGAGTAAAGGTGAATGGCAAGGCTGGACAGAAGGTGACCCTGCGGTTCGCCGAGCGCCTCAACCCCGACAGCACGATCTACACGACGAACCTTCGTGGCGCTCGTGCGATCGACACCTACATCTGCAAAGGGAAGGGCGAGGAAGTTTGGCAACCCCGTTTCACTTTCCACGGATTCCAATACATCGAGGTCACCGGACTTGATCACAAGCCGGTGAACGGTGAAGTTATCGGCATTGCCATCAGCAGCGAAACCCCTCGCACTGGCATGATTGAGACGTCCGATCCCATGCTCAATCGTCTGATCAGCAATGCGTGGTGGACGCAGAAGATGAACTTCATTGACATTCCCACCGACTGTCCCCAGCGTGACGAGCGCCTAGGATGGACGGGGGATGCTCAGGCTTACATTCGAACGGCATCGATGAATGACGATGTCCAGGCCTTCTTCAACAAGTGGCTTGTCAGCCTCGACGACGGACAACGGGCCGACGGTCAGTTCCCAACCGTGGCGCCGGTCAAAGTATCCGGCCCCGATGGCGGCCCCGCGTGGGCTGATGCAGGCGTCATTTGCCCGTGGACCATTTATGATGTCTTCGGAGACCGGGCGCTTCTGGCTCGCCACTACCCGCAGATGAAGCGATTCGTGGACTTCTGCAAGAACCGATCGACTGCCGACCTTCTTCCCCCGAAGAACTTCCATTGCTTCGGCGACTGGCTCAATATCAACTCGCCAACTCCGAACGAAGTGATTTATGAGGCGTACTTCGCGGGTTCTGCGCGGATCGTCGCCAATGCAGCAAAAGCTCTTGGAAATCGAACCGAAGCTGCACAGTACATGAAGCTGTACGAAGACGTGAAGGTGGCGTTCAACAAAGCCTACGTCTCTCCCACGGGAGTCGTAAAAGGGGACTCACAGTGCGCTTACGTGCTCGCGCTTGCCTTTGACTTGGTTGATGGTCAGATGGCCGACAAAGCGGCGGAACGACTGGTCAAAGATATTGAAAAGCGTGGATGGCATCTCTCGACCGGCTTTGTCGGCACCCGAGACATCATGCACGTGCTGAGCAAGATCGGCCGAAACGATGTCGCCTTCAAGCTCCTTCACAACACGACCTTCCCGAGCTGGGGATTCACCATCGTGAACGGCGCGACGAGCGTTTGGGAGCGATGGGATGGTTGGACTCCCGAGAAGGGTTTCCAAGATCCAGGCATGAACTCGTTTGCTCACTACGCCTTTGGCGCGGTAGTCGGTTGGGTTTATGCGCAAGTTGGTGGA
>JBBRHU010000101.1:0-9708 GCA_038222255.1 Fimbriimonadales bacterium
GCGCAGGAGAAGAGGTAAGAATCATGCGACGGCCTCCATGCGGTGGGTTTGAGCACCAACAGCATGATTCAGAGGCCGTTGTTTCGTTAAGGTCAGGTGCAAACCGCTGGAAAACCCGCGCCGGAAACGCGGTTACACCCGGCGTTTTGTTGCTATGCGCAATCGTCGCCACACCGGTAACTGCGGACGACGCTGAAATCAGCAAGAAACTGAAAGAACGTGGAATCGACGTCACGCTGTCGAAAGGAATCGCGACGGCTGTCGAGGTCAAGGACGGCGCCAAGCTGACGAATGAGGACTTCCTCGAGATTACTCGCCTCACAGCCCTTAAATCCCTCTCATTGAACCTTTGCTTGACCGACGAGCGGGTTGCTCAGATGACGGCACTAGCTGACCTCGAAGGCTTGTCAACTAACGGGGCGCAGATCACCGACGATGGTCTGAAGCCCCTGGCTAAACTCAAGAAGTTGCAATCGATCGCGTTCTTTCATCCAGGCAAGTCCTTCTCGGGTGCGGGGCTTGCCCACCTCGCAGACCTGCCGAAACTCGAGAATCTCACAGTGGCTGGGTCGCTGGCATTCAACGATGAAGGGATGGCTGCCGTTGCCAAACTGAGTGAGCTCAAGGTGTTTCGCACCTGGCATGCAGGATCAACGAACGAGGGGGTCAAGAAACTAACCGCTCTTAAGAATTTGAAGAACCTTTGGCTGGGACAACGCCTCACTTTCAAGCAACCGTCGTCGCCCAATGATGAAACAATATCGATTCTGACGGAAATAAAATCCCTCGAATCACTTCAGTTAGATGAGGCTCGCCTGAGTTTCACCGCTCTCCAGCAGCTCAAGCAACTGCCAGCATTGAAAAAGCTGACCTTGGGAGGTATCGCCATTCGCAAGGATGAGGTCGATCGTCTGAAAAAGGAAATACCCATGGTGAAGCTCGAATGGACGGAGCCGAACGAGACTTATCAGAAACGAATTCAATCACTGTTTGGAGACAAATAGAGTCGCGGGCCACATTCGAGCAGTTGACCCCATAGCAACTCCGTTCAGATCTGGCGGCTTGTTCCGTCATGTTTCGAGAGCCGGAGTCCTCACCACCCCGCCACGTCCTAGCTGAATTTCACCCATTTGTGTCGCGCGTTCGCGGAGAGCACCCTGGAGTTTGCGGATTGTCTCGTCGGCATTAGCGCGGACTTTCAACGGGTCGGCTCCGTTCTCAAGAGCGGTACTGCGGCACTTCTCGATGAGCCATGCCCTGTCCGCCAGGGCCAGCGAGGCATGCGGTGAAAAGATCAGTTGCGAACAACCCGTGCGGAACTCGTTGATTCGCTGGGCCACACTCGCCGCGTCTTCTGGTCGTTTGTCGAACCACTCGTTCGCCTTTGCCGACACTTCACTTTGCCAATCTGGTTAACATTCCCAAACGGGTAAACAGAGGGTTCGTCTGGGACCCCGAATAACTCTGCAAATGCGATTGAAGACCAATCTGAAGCAACGATGCACTCACTTATATTGCAGACAAGTGGGCTGTCAGAGCACGTAAGCTTCAGTCGCAATGTGAACGATCTGGATCGGCCCTCTTTCGCTGCGAATCACTGGATCACCACTCATTGTGCTGTGGCCCGCCCGAGTGATTGATACACCCCTCCCGGGCTCGAGCCTGCGAATAACATCTCCAGCGTGCCGGGAGCAAGCGGCTTGGTGAAGTGGTGATCAAAACCCGCTTCCACAGCTTTCCGTTTATCGTCCTCCTGGCCCCAACCGGTCAATGCCACGAGTACCACCGACGTGCTCCAGCGTTGGTCACGAATCTGTCGTGCTACCTCGTACCCGTTCAACTTCGGCATCCCGATATCCAGAAGAATCACCTCCGGTTGATATTGCGCAGCGAGTTCCACAGCAGCAGAGCCATCATGAGCCACAGCGACTTCATGCCCCATCAGCGACAGAAGCATCGCCAGGCTTTCCGCGGAATCGACATTGTCGTCGGCCACAAGTACACGTCGCCTGGTCGAGCCTGGTATGGCCACGTTTTCACTCGCCAGGGCCGAGTGTCCCTTGGGAGATTCGACCAGTAGCGGCAATCGCACAAGGAACTCGCTGCCTTTCCCGAGACCATCACTTTTCGCTTCCACCGATCCGCCGTGCATGTCCACGAGACCCTTCACGAGTGACAGCCCAATGCCGAGGCCGCCCTGCGTTCGTTCGAGTGCGGAGTCGACCTGCGAGAACATCTCGAACACGCGCGGCAAGTGGTCCAACGGGATGCCGATTCCCGTGTCCTTCACTGAGACGACGACATCACTGCCTTCCCTTCGAGCCGTGAGCCAAATCTGACCGTCACGATCTGTATACTTCGCTGCATTTACAAGGATGTTCCCGAACACCTGAACGAGGCGAGTTAGATCGCCTTCGAGGAACAGTGGTTCCTGCGGCAGGCTGATCGTCAGCTCGTGACCACTTGCTTCAACGACGGGCCGGCTCGCCTCCATGGCGTTGGTGAGAATCACCCCCAGCCCCAGGCGTTCCCGTTGAATCGTGATCTTCCCGCGAGTGATTCGCGACACATCAAGGAGATCATCGACAAGCCGCGTCAGATGCCCCATCTGCCGTTCAATGATGTCTCGTGCGTTCTGGATATCCGGATCGGAAGAGCCTCGAAGCTTGATGATCTGCGCGGCATTGCGAACCGGAGCCAGAGGGTTTCGGAGTTCATGAGCCAACGTCGCAAGGAAATCGTCTTTGCGGCGATCCTTCTCTCGGAGTTGTTCGACCAATCGCAATCGCTCATGCGCGACCGTAACATACTGAGTCACGGTCCGTAGAAACTCCAGTTCGCCCTCGTCGAATCGCTCCTTCGACCGACTCGCGAACGAGAGCGTGCCGAGCAACCGTTCTCCGATCATGAGGGGGTTGCATGCGTAGGTTTTGATCCCGAACGATTTGACCAGTTGCGCCTTCGGATCGGTCGAGGTTTGAATCTCGGTGGCCACCATCGGACGACGGAGAAGTGCGACAGTGCCACAAATCGCCTGCCCGAATTCCAGGCGAGAGATCGAACGAGCTGTTGCCTCCGAAATGCCATTACACGACAGGAGACGGAGGGATTCGCCAGCTTCGTCGACCATGAAATTGAAATAGGTATCGACCTCGAGATGTGAGGCGATCCGTGAGAACAGCGTATGCATCATGCTATCTGGCTCGTTGCTGGTGAGCAGAAGCGCCGCCGCCTCGCCGAGCAATCGCTGCCGCTCGCCAGCCTTCTTCATGTCGTCGATGTCGGTGTACGTGCCGAACCAGCGCACGATTCGATTTCGTTCGTCCCGCACCGGATACGCACGGCCTAAAAACCAGCGATGACCGCCCGTCCGCCGATCTTTCAGGCGGTACTCGATCTGATACAGGTCGCCCGAGCGGATGCTGGCGTAATAGAGGTCGAGGCACCGCTGGCGGTCATCGGGGTGGACAATTGGCGTCCAAGCCACATCTCCATATTGATCGCGATCGAGCCCTGTGAACTCGTACCAGCGCTCGTTGAAGTAATCGATGAAGCCATCGGGGCGGGCCATCCAGACGATTTGCGGTAAGGCGTTGGCCAGTTGTCGAAACCGTGCTTCGCTCTGTCGAATGGATGCTTCTGATTGTCGGGCTTGTCGCGCGATCAACTCAGCGGCAGCTCGCGCGGCTTCTTCGTGTGCGAGTAAACGCGCGGTCTCTTCCTGACGTTTGCGTTCTGTCAGATCGGTAATGACCAGCCCCAGCGCCACCGCCCCCGACAGTGGAAGGGCATTCAATGCAAGGTGAACCGGAACCGGTGGTTTCCCAGACGGCTGAAGCCGCAGTTCCCCCTGATGCTGGGCAGTCTGAGCCGCTTGGAGGATGTCGTGCCACAGAGGCATGTCAGACGGGAACACGAAATGCTGAAACGAGTGCCCACCGACTTTCTCCTGTGGTGTACCGAGTAGCGCAGCGAGCGACCGGTTGCAGTAAAGTATGGTGCCGTCGGTTGCAAGACTCGCAGCCCCTTGACCAGGCTGCATCGCTTCAATCAAGATCCGATAGAACTGGTCCGCTCCTTCGAGTGTGTAGACACGGTGACCATCAACCCCAGCCACGACGAGCGCATCGACCTCACCCTTCCGAATCGCATCGAGTGTGGACTCGGACTCTTCCAGACGCGCGCGCAGCTCCTCGATCTCGGCACGCAACTGCTCTTCAATTTGATCCACTGACATGACGAGCATCCTCTCCAACGGCGCTATCCTCGTCGCTGGATATTCAGTCCTTTGAGAACTTCCTCTGTTCCCAACAAGTCACCCACCAATCGCCGCAACGGTGGTGGAAGAACCTTGATGAGCGTTGGAGTGACGACGATTTGGTTCTCCTGAGCCAACTCCGGTTGCTGATGGATATCGATGACCTCCAACTCGTACCGACCCGACAAGTGCTCTTCGCAGAGAGCCTTGATTCTTGCCAGAGCATCGCTTGAGCGCGGAGTCACGCCGGCCACATAGAGCCGTAGTAAGTACGCTTCCTGACCAGACTCCTCAACGAGACGCTCGTAGACTTCATTGTTGCCCTGTCCGCTGTTCATCGTGACCCTTTACCTTCTTTCGAGGACGTAGTTGGAGGCCAACGAGCACTTTTTCAGTGTCCGAGAGATCACCAATGATTCGCCGAATTGGTTCAGGGAGAGCACGCACGAGGGTTGGTATCGCCACGATCTGATCACCCGCTGCCAGTTGCGGGTTCACAAGGAGATCGATCACCTCGATGCGGTACTTCCCAGCCAGATGCTCTTCGCACAATTTCTTCAGGTTCGCAAAAGCCGTGACGGACTTCGCGGTTTGCCCTGCAACATATAGCCGCAACTCCCAGACATCCGATGCTGCGGCATGCTCATCCTCAATGTTGCTCATGCATCACCTCCTCGAAAATGCGTGTCCTCCCGCTTCCCTGTGAAAAGCACACCACCCACATCAATGCCATGATCGCTCAGTCGAAATTCGCGAACCTGCTTCGAGTGCGACATCCCGCGAGACTTCAAGATGTAGAGCGCACCGCACCCTTCTCCATTTCGTTCGGTGTCGCGCAGCAAGAGCCAGGTATCGATCATGGAGGAAACCCCGACGTCGGTCTCTGTGGCGTCGCGTCCACCGTGGACAAGATTCGTGAACAGGCTCGTGATCCCCTGGCTCTTGAGGAAATCGACGAGGCGAACGAGCATCGCTCCGGCTTCGGTCGAGGAGCCAGCCGAGATGAAATTGCTGATTGGATCGATGACCACAACATGTGGCCGAAACTCGGTGACCTGTTGATACATGGTCGCGAGGTGCATTTCCAAACCATAGCGCGTGGGGCGTGTCGAATGGACACGCAGAAGCCCCGTGTCAATCCACCTGGCCAGATCTAACCCGATCGACCGGAGGTTGCGAACAAGTTGGCTTTCCGCCTCCTCGAAGGAGAAGTACAGACATTTCTCACTTCGCTTGCATGCAGCAGCCACGAAGTGGCCTGCCAGGCTTGTCTTACCTGTGCCAGCCGTTCCCGAAATCAAGATACTTGTGCCGCGTAGGTAACCCTTACCGCTGAGCATATCGTCCAGCGCAGCCACGCCGGTTGAGACGCGTTCCGTGGAGGCTACGTGTTCCATACCCGCAGATGTAATCGGAACGACCGTGATACCGGTGCTGCCGATGAGGAATGGAAACTCGTTCGTCCCGTGAGCCGATCCTCGGTACTTGACGACCCGCAACCGCCGAGTGGAGACCTGCTCATCAACTCTGTGATCGAGCAAGATCACGCAATCGGAGACGTATTCTTCCAATCCTTGCCGGGTGAGCGTCCCCTCGCCACGTTCCCCCGTAATGACAACCGTGACGCCCTTCTCCTTGAGCCAACGAAAGAGGCGACGAAGTTCCGCACGGAGAACAGCGGTATTCGATAACCCGCTGAACAGCACCTCGATGGTGTCCAACACAACCCGTCGTGCGCCGAGTACGTCGATCGCATGGCCCAGACGGACAAACAACCCTTCGAGATCGTACTCTCCTGTCTCATCGATTTCGCTGCGCTCGATGTAAACATAATCCACGGCTAACTTTTTCTGCGTAATGAGCGTATCGAGATCGAACCCCAGGGAACGAACGTTCGCGGCTAATTCCGATGCCGTTTCCTCGAATGCCATGAACACGCCGGGTTCATCGAACTCCGATGTTCCTCGAACGAGGAACTCGACTGCCAATAAGGTTTTGCCACAGCCCGGACCTCCGCAAATCAGGGTGGGGCGCCCGTTGGGTAATCCCCCGCCTGTGACTTCATCAAGTCCCTGAATTCCGGTCCGACATTTTGCCAGACCCTGTAGATCTGGTTTTTGGATTCTCAGTTTTGGGCTCATGCAAATAACCACACCGTAAGACTTTAAATTTACAGCACCAGCGCGACACCACGATCCGCCAGCCTGAGGCGAATCTCGTTGGCGAGCGAATGCAAAAGGTGTACCAATCATTGAGGAAGTCTGGCCGAGCCCATTTCACTCGACCTGAGTGAAACGAGAGAAACACTGTCGATAAATTGGCTCGAACTGAAGATAAAACTTGAATCAAACTGGGTAGAGGTCAGCGAGGAAATCCGCGCCCTCCGAGCGAACCGCTTCGCGTAGATCGTCGAGGGGGCTGAGCTATGGGAATCATCCTCGGCATTCTCGCTGCGGTCAACACTGCCGCTGGCGCTATCATCGGCACTTAATTAGCTGGCGATATCGGTGAGTTTGTGGGTGAAAACCCGCTCCGCCACCACGTCGCTTTTTCGTGTTCTTTCATTACAACACCTTGAGACTAAAGCAGGTATTCTGACAACGCGAGGCTCCGTCGATGTTCGCCGAACCGTTCGAAATAATCGACCTGGGCACTTATCTGGACCAGGCCGCCTACCCGCCGTTCGGCTACCAAGTCAAGCATGTCACCCACGAACAAGGAGCCAAGGCGATGATTAACCGTCAGCGCCGCCTGCACCACTTCGAGAACCACACTCGCCTTACCAACGAAGACGACTTCCCCGACTCAATTGGGTTTGCTTGGAGTTACGTCCAACTCACCGACCACACCGGCAACCACATCGACGCTCCCTACCATTTCGGGCCCCTCTGCGAAGGGAAGCCGGCCAAGACCATAGACCAGGTGCCGCTCTCGTGGTGCGCTGGACCGGGCGTTCGCCTTGACTTCCGTCACTGCACGGGCCGCGATATCACCCTCGACGAAATCCGCCGCGAACTCGACCGCATTGAAATCGAAATGAAGCCGGGCATGATCCCGCTTTTGTGGACCGGCGCCGACGCCAATATCGACGACGAAACGAAGTATTGGCCGTGTCAAGCCGGGCTCTCGCTCGAAGGGCAGAACTACTTCCTCGACTGCGGGGTGCGGCTCATCGCCATCGACGCCTACGCGATGGATGTCTCGTACAAGACGATGCAAGAGGAGTTCCAGAAGGACACGCCAAAATTCTACCCGGCGCACTTCTCGGGCCGCGAACGCGAGCACCTCCATCTGGAAAAGCTCACAAACCTCGGTGCGCTGCCTCGACCGCATGGCTTCTACTTCACTGCGTATCCGATGAAACTCCGAGGCGGCAGCGCGGGCTGGGTTCGGCCCGTGGCGATGGTTCCACGCAGCCATTTCCTGGTAGGACAGACAACATGACGAAGGCCTCGTTCGATCCCCCGATTACCCGCCGTGACTTCCTTGGGACGGCCAGCATCGGATTACTCTCGGCTTTGGGTTGCCGCTCCGAATTCAAGGGCCAACAGCTACGCGTGTTCGTCTACTCCGGAGCCGCAGAAAAGAATCTCCGGGACTCGTTCGTGCCACGTTTCGAGGCGAAGACCGGGGCGACAGTCGTCGTTGATCCGGGGTGGTGGGACTCAATCCCCAAGCTGAAGGCATCACCACCGGGACAGCCGGCGTTCGACTTGGTGCTCACCGATGCGACGCAGGGCTACCCAGCGATTAAAGAAGGATTGTTTCAAAAACTCGACCTGTCACGCATCCCGAATACGGCGAACCTCAGTCAGTCGGTGCTCGACAACTGGGTGTATCAGGAGGGCTACGGAATCACGTTTCCTGATTCGCTGATGACGCTGGCTTACAACAAGGAACTCATCGATTTTTCGCCGAACAGTTGGAGCGATCTGCTGAAGCACAGCGTGAAGGGCAAAGCTGGGTTGTACAACTCGTTCTACATGTCGCTTTACACCTTCGCGTGCATGAAGGTGTCGCAGGAGGGCAAGCCCGGCGGCGCTCATGCGGAGGTGAATAATAACCTCAAGGGCGTCTTCGATTTTGCCAAGGCGCACCGCGACCGGGTCAAGCTCTGGTGGCCGACCTCGACCGACATGGTGTTGAATCTGACGCAAAAG
Source organism: Fimbriimonadales bacterium (assembly GCA_038222255.1). Taxonomy (GTDB): domain Bacteria; phylum Armatimonadota; class Fimbriimonadia; order Fimbriimonadales; family Fimbriimonadaceae; genus Fimbriimonas. The sequence continues at coordinate 8,419 of JBBRHU010000101.1, forward strand.
AACTGCGCCATTGGCAACATGCACTCTCGTGAAATCCTACAGGCGCTGCCTCACAGAAATGAACTCGGAGCGATTGTGCCGGCCGAGGATCGCGCATGTGTGCAATACATGTGGGTCATCCCTGAAGGCACCAAGGTGAAGGCGCTGGCCGAGGAAGCGATTAACGTTCTGTTGAGTGAAGAGGTGCAACTCGATTACACCAGGAACGGGTCGATGACATCCGTACTTTCGGTCGCCAAGAAAAGGGCCGAGGAAGACACTTTATGGAAGCAGCTTTTCCCCTCGACTGAAGAGCAACTCAAGGCGAACCAGTATTACCCCTACGAAGCGTATTTCAAGGACTGGGACAACATCGTGACAACCTGGGATCAGGAAGTGTTGCGGAAAGGGAGTTAACCGAATAATCGCCCGTCGTCATGCGTCTTTCCTCGTGCGCCTCAACTCTGTGGATGGTTCTTCGGGGTTGTTGCCACGTTCACCCAAGTAGGCTGACTCAATGAAGAAACTATGGGCTCTCCTGGTCATGATGTCATTCATCGGCATCGGTTGCGGCGACTCCGCCCCCAGTACCGCTCCTCAGCAGAGCAGCGACGGGGCCAACAAGACCCCTGGCGCCAAGCCAGCCGGCAAGCTTGCTCCGAGCAAGGGGGGCAAAGAGGGCGAGTAATTCGACTGTCATTTGCAATACTCGAGCCGGATGTCGGAGAGAGTCAGCTCTTTTCGTTTGCCATAGTTGTTCTGGCCTCTAGACTCCCGACATAATGACAACTGACATCTAATTAATTGGGCAGTAATTGTGGTGATAGCGCTTGACCCGATCCAATCCTGTAACAAAAATAGCAACTCTCTCCTGGGCTGGTGTCATGCTCGTGCCCGTGGGCGCAAGGAACGATAGGAGGCTTTGCGTGATTCGCTTCCTGTTCTCACTGGTCGCGCCGTGGGTCTTCTCGCTCTCAGTTGGTGCAGCACCGCCCGATCCGGCTATCCTCGCCGCAAAGATCGACGCCCGCATTGATGAGAAGTTAAAAGCCAATGGCCTGAAACCGGCCGCAGCCGCGCTTGACGCAGAGTTTCACCGTCGCGCCGCGCTTGACATTCTTGGCCGCATTCCGACCGTTGCCGAAGCCCGCGCATTCCTCGACGACCAATCCCAGTGCTGTGAACAACTGAGTATCACGTCGCAACCTTGGATTTCTGTGCTTGGCGACGACGTTGAACGGAGGTGTGTGCCCCTTTCTGTTTCGCGGCGTGGCGGTTGGCCCGGGGCGACTTGTTGCGTGTCTTGTCCCA
>JBBRHU010000102.1:0-9550 GCA_038222255.1 Fimbriimonadales bacterium
GGGAGTGCCTTTGGCGCTTCTTTTCAGGAAGTTCAATGGATCGTCTTATCGTATCTCCTCGCCATCACCGCCTTAGTGGTCGGTGTCGGACGACTTGGAGACGTTATTGGCCGTCGTCGGCTTTTGCTTGTTGGCATTGGCATCTTTACGGCGGCCTCATTCTTGTGTGGAGTCACGCCATCAATCTGGTTGCTCATCGTTGCCCGAGTCGCTCAAGGCGTTGGCGCCGCGGTCATGATGGCCCTTACGGTGGCCTTTGTCAGCCAGACTGTTCCAAAAGAGAAGACCGGCATGGCAATGGGTCTGCTCGGAACGATGTCAGCAGTTGGCACCACTCTTGGCCCATCCCTTGGGGGAATCCTCATCGCTGCCCTCGGTTGGCGAGCAATTTTCCTCGTCAATGTTCCACTCGGGATCGCCGGTTTCTTACTGGCGTATCACTTTTTGCCACAAGACATCCGAGAAGCCCAGGGCGGTCGGCCCGGACTTGACCTGGTTGGCACGTTTGTCCTCGCGGTTGCACTCACGGCCTATATGCTCGCGATGACGATGGGGCACGGTCACTTCAGTGTGTTGAACGGCACGCTGCTCTTGGTGGCTGCACTAGGAGTTGGAGCGTTCGTATTGGCTGAGAGGAGAGCACCCTCACCCATGATCCAGTTGGCCACACTGCGAGATCGGGAGTTGAGCGGAGCCCTATCTATGAGTGCACTTGTCTCGACGGTGATGATGACCACTCTTGTGGTCGGACCATTCTATCTCACCCAAGCGCTGTCTCTCAAAACGGCGGCGGTAGGGTTGGCTCTCTCCGTTGGTCCGTTCGTCGCGGCTGGAGCAGGTGTTCCCGCTGGTAGCTTTGTGGATCGATTTGGTGCGAAGTCAATGACGGTTGTTGGGTTGTTGGCGATAGCTGGGGGTTGTGCCTTGCTGGCTTTGATGCCAGTCATATCGGGTGTAGCCGGATATGTTGCCCCGATTACTGTCGTTACCGCAGGCTATGCGCTGTTCCAGGCGGCGAACAACACCGCGGTGATGAAGGACGCACCCCCAGAACAGCGCGGAGTAATATCTGGCTTGCTCAATCTCTCCCGAAATCTCGGCCTGATCTCTGGAGCGTCCCTGATGGGAGCAGTGTTCGCACTGGCCTCAGGCAGCGTTGGCCACAGCGTTGTAGACCCTATCGCTACCTCCAATGGCATGAGAATAACTTTCGCCGTCGCAACGGCACTGACCGTCGTGGCACTTGGCATTGCGGGAGTGAGAAGGATTCCAGTCTCGGGCGAGCCGACCCTATGTCGCTCCGAAGTCTGAGGCTAGAGGAGGTCGGGTAAGTTCTGGGAACCATGAATCACTTTGTAGCTCTTTCTCTTTTCCTAGTCTCGACCGTCTCGAAATTTTCCCAAGACATGAGTCCGCCCAAAGAAGTGAAAGATCTCACATGGATGGTCGGCACATGGACTGGCAGCGGCAAGATCGCGTTTGGCAGGCAAGAGACGGAAATTTCTTCGACGATGACAGTCGCTTTCGACGGTCAGTTTCTGAAAGCAGTCTCGGTTGACGACTCGTCCGGATTCAAAATGACGAAGACGGTCATGTTTGGCTGGGACGCGGCGAAGAGTGAATACGTCAGTTACACCTTTACGAACATGGCCCCAAAACCGCGGATCGCGCATGGCAAGATGGACGGCAACAAGCTTGTGATGGTGTCTGATCCCTGGGAAGCTGGCGGGATGACGGCCGTCGCCCGTGAAACAATGTCGAAGAATTCGGACTCGAAGTGCGGATTGATGATGGAGTTCAAGAAGGGCGATAAGTGGGAAAAGGGCATGGACTTCGTCTTGACAAAGAAGTGACGCTCAATTCTGCTTCGCGCTGATTATGAAACCTTACTGACGTCGGGTGGACCAGCCTGCCCACCTTGTGCTGATTCTTCATCACGCGCCTCCAACTCTCTTCCTCGTGATTTTGACCACTTGCGCGAAGCAAGCATCCAGGCGCGGACTGCAGGTTGATTCTTGCGTCTGTTCAGCCGCTAAGTTATGCGGCAATGAGAGAGGCCACCCAGGGGTTCCCAGATCAGTGAGCTGACTGAGGAGTGTTGAGGAAGCCTAGCTTTCGCATCAGCAGGGCATTGACATCCCTTGATCGACGATCGAGAAGGCGACCACACCGAATGTGACCGCCATAACTTCCTCTCCCAATACAAAATTGCTTGGCAATCCGTGGGCAAGAGCGAGAGACAAAACACCTTTCAGTCCGCCCCAGAAGGGTACGTGTTGGTGCGGCAATTCAACCTTGTTCTTCGAACGGGAGATTTGGCTGCTACCCCGTTCACTGAGATCGCCCGGCCAACGAGTGAGGCAACCACTGCCAGCGCAATAAGGTCGTGGTGCCTGACGAGAAGTGCCCCTAGCGCGTGCTCTCCCACACCGATGAGCAAAAATAATGAGCGAGTTCGCGACAATCGCCGCAAACTCCCAAAACGCGTCGACGGCTTCCCGACCTTCGTCCGTAATCGCAACTGGCCACGGCTATCCGCCAAGGAAGACCATCGCAGGGACGACCGTTGCCGCTGCGATGACTACCCCGATTGAGGCGAGCGTCATCACCGGCAGAAGGTTTGCTTTCAGTTTTTTCCAACTGATGAAGAATGCCGCCTCGAAGATAAGGGGCGGAAAGAAGGCGCTGAAGATCAGCTCTTTAGTAGGCGTAAACCCCTTCCAACACTCCGACCGAAGCAAGCACGACTCCAGCGACAACCAATCCGACGGTGTAGGGAAACCTCATTCGCCCAGCCGCTAGGGCAACGATCGCAGAAAATAGCAGTAAGAGTTCAATGCCTGAGACAGTTAGCATCTCTAAGGACCCTCTAAGGGCCTTGATATCCCGGGCACGGAATTTTCGTATGGTGAAAGGTTCGAGGTCAAGGGATTCTCTGTGGAACTAGGTTCCACCACCTCGACTGGCTGGGCGGCGGTTTGGAGTTCGTGCAGTTACCCATCAGCTGTCGTCTCCTTAGTCAGAAGCGAACGATTCTGAATTTCGAGTAGCCGTGAACCTCGTTTCGGAATCGAGGCTTCGTGTTTGGCCGTAATGTCAGGAGTGATAGAGTTTGGAACTCGAACGACTGCCACGATCACGTAGGTATCCTTGATCAAAATATCCCGGGTGCCGACTAAATAGGCACCCGGGATGGCCTTGAGCCCCAGATCCAACTGCGCCTCCACATGTTCCTCGAACTGCCTTTGCTGAACGGACTCAGCTAAAGGTAGAGAAAGACGGAGAGTGCCAAGTAGAGCAAGCCGTCCACGATGACCCTCCTGTAAAAGCGCTTGTCTCCTTCGTCTGATCGGCGCGCAATATTGCCCACTGGCGGTGAAGGCTATGCAGAGAATTCCATGAACGGATACTCTTTGCCTTCCTCAGGTCGGCTCGGTTTTACCGTTATAGATTCAACGCGCCCTCGAGTGGGGTGCTTTTCGGATGCAGAAATCCGTTTGGGTTGAATCCACTTCATAGTTGCGAGAAGGTAGCAGTGAGCACGAAGTCGAATTGAACGAAAGTGCAATGCCCGCGACCTAGACTGTTGGCCTCGGGAAACCTTCGCACGGCGTTGCTTCGGTTTGTATCTTAAAGCCAAATGGGCGAGCTCCGCGATCTTTTCCTCCTGCGTTTTGCTCGCATCTGCGAGCACGGCTCGAGTTTTTGACGCGAGACTAGAGAAGAAATTTAGTTCGATCTGTTGCAACCTTGACATGTTCAACCTCCAATGATGTTTAGTCAGGAGAATGCACACAGGTGCGTTCTCTTCGATGCGTCTGCGAGGTTAGCTGTCGGGTTAGAGCCGAAAAGTACTCTTCCTTCAAAAGGATTCACCCCAAGTTTTATTGGGTCCCCCGCTTCAACCGAATGGTCGAATTAGACTCACAGGTAAGACGATTCGCCGACCGTAGCGTTACGGAACAAATTGAAAATCGTCAAATAACTTGAGGAATCGAAAGAAATTGCGGGCCAAAGCCTAGGCCCGAGAACAACTGGGCGTCCCGTTCCACCATTCCGCTCTCGAGAAACTCGACGTGAGCCGAACCAGAACTTGTAAACCCTTCTCCTTGAACACATGCCAACGAGACGAATGGTCACTTAGTCTCAGGCTAGCTAAGCAAGCCGACCTGTCCTCGGACGTTCAGAACCCTTGCGAATCATGGAGTGAGTTCGACCTGCGGTCGAGCCTTGCCCGCTCGATTCCTTTGGAGTTCAGAGAGGTAGTCTGAACTGGGTTAAGCTCGGAGGCTAGATGGATAAAGAGAAACAGAAGAGAGAGCCTTATAGCCTCATTGTGCGAGTCGGCATGTGGGCTACAGTGGTGACTGCCGCAGTTTGGGCAGGCGGATATGTCATCCGATTTATTGAGCCATTTCTACCGTACGCGCTAGGAACTTCCATTGCTATCACTGCCCTTGGACTCTTCGTCCAATTCCGGAAAGGAGCGGCAGCCAAGGCTGAAGGTGGATAGCTTAAATTGAAAGCGGCACTCGACTGGCTCGCAAACGAACCGCTGGGCAGGATCGTTTGGCTCATCATCGCCATCGCGCTAATATCCCTAACAGCGCGCATGGTGAGGGTTGTTGTCTTTCGGCAAGTACAAGATACGTCACTTCACTACAGAGCTCGAAAGTTAATTAACGGCCTTGCTTACGCAATTTTTGTCGTCACCTTTGTGTCGATCTTTGGAATCAAGTTCGGGGACTTCGCTGTGATGACGGGGGTTGCGGGCGCGGGTATTGCTTTCGCTCTTCAGGAAGTCATTGCGAGCATCGCGGGGTATGCCGCAAATTCCTTTGGAGGATTCTTTCGCCTTGGAGACCGTGTCCAATTAGGAGGAATCCGAGGAGATGTCATCGATATCACCGTTCTCCGAACAACGCTTCTTGAGGTTGGCGACTGGGTTCAGGGCGACCTGTACAACGGACGAATAGTGCGGGTAGCGAATAGTTTTGTCTTTAAAGAGCCAGTCTTTAACTATTCCGCAGACTTTCCTTTTGTCTGGGATGAGATTAGAGTTTCCGTGAAATATGACTCAGATTTTCGGCACGCAAAAAAGCTATTCGAAGCGGTTGCACAGGAGAAGACGGGCGAATTTGTTGAACGCGCTCAGATGGACTGGGAGAATGTGCAACGCAAATATCGCGTCGAGAGAGCCAGTCTTACTCCGATGGTCAGCTTGGTCGCCAGCGAGAGTTGGATTGAATTCACGATTCGGTATATCGTGCCCTTTGACAAACGTAGGCTCACGAAGGATGCGCTTTTCGAAGCGGTTCTCGATGCGGTCGATGGTAGCGAAGGCCGAGTTGAGTTCGGTTCCAAAACCATCGATATCCTTGGAATGGCTAAGCCGAAAGAAATTTAGCTGAAGCAGTCACCGAGGCCCCACATCAAGATACAGAGTCCTACGGAGATTGCAGTGCAGTCCTGGGGCGACGCAGTGCTTCCGGTGCCTGCGGTAGCCTCGGATCAACTCGCGTCCAGTAGCAAAATCGAACATCCTCTGTTCTAGTAGACGTTTTAAGCATGAAGAAGAATGTTCACCCTGCCCGAGTCTGCTCAGCCTCCGGGGCTTGGTCTGTTGCAAATTCTAGCGAGCCCTGCTCGTCTCTGGTCTTTATGGAGAAATCAACTCTGTGATTCTGGCGGTCGCAATCATCGTGGCTGTTCTTATAGTCGCTGGCCTGACCTTCGCCCCTTTCACGAAGTGCGAGGCTTGGAAGGCGACAGTTACGCCCCTCGCCTCAATCATTGGGAGCGGCTTTCTTGTCTGTGCACCCCTCCTTGCTCAAGAATTCGGAAGACTCGCGGCACCTGCGATGGCGATTCTCCTCGTCTTGGCCTACATTGTGGGGAGCGTCATTCGCTTCAACATCAAAAATGTTGAACCCTACCTGGCCGATGCTGTCACCCATGACGCGACCGCTTGGCTTGCCCGGCTGACTCAAATATCGCTCTCACTCGCCTATGCTATAGCCGTCGCCTACTACCTCAAACTCCTCGCTGCTTTTGCGCTGCAAGGGGTTCAGGGGAACACGGTAGGGTTGTCCAACGGCATCGTGACCTTCATTATCGTGTGCCTTGCGATCATTCCGTTCACCGGGGGATTGCGCAAAGTAGAGCATCTTGCCCATGCGACCGTTTCGATAAAGTTAGGCATCATCGGTGGTCTACTCGCCGCATTAGCCGTTCACTGGCTCGCAAATTTGAGTACGCAGCCGGAATTGCTGCCGGCGAAAATAAGCGCGGGCAGCCCGTTGCTTCTTCTGGGACTCCTTATCACCGTTCAGGGCTTCGAAACATCGCGTTACCTTGGAGGTAGCTACAGTGCCGACTTGCGGGTCAAGACGATGCGAACTGCGCAGTGGATCGCTGCCGCGATTTATTTAGCATTCCTGCTTCTCATGACCCCGTTCCTCGCAACTGCAGCAAAGAGTCAGGGCGTCGCGGGAATCCTCGATGTGGTGAAGGTGCTCTCGCCAGGTCTTGTTGCCTTTGTGTTGATCGGAGCCGTCACGAGTCAGCTCAGCGCTGCGATCGCCGACTCTATCGGCGCAGCAGGATTGGCCACCGAGATTTCTCAGAATAGGTTAAAGACACCTGCAGCCTATGCGCTTGCATCCGGACTTGCAGTAGCTGTCGTTTGGCTGACGGACCCTTACCAGGTGATAGCATGGGCTTCACGGGCTTTCGCGGTCTACTATGCTTTGCAGTGCGCGTTAGCGTTTGTAATATCCCGCAAGTCAGGCGTGGGAAGTGGACCTTTGCGGTTCGGTTTTTTCCTGATCGCTGCTGTGTGCTTACTAGCCGCTATTGCCGGAGCTCCAGCGGAGTGATCTGAGCTTGGACAGCTTATCCAAAGCGCTCTCTCGCCTCTTCACGTTGAGGTGCTGTTGGGAAACAATTCACAACCAGCCAAAGCATTTCAGCCACGGGAGTGATTTAGTCGTGCGATTTCGAGAAGCGGCGCAGAATGAACTCCGTTCGTGCCGCTTTAAGGTCAGAGGTCTCGATGCAGTGCACAACATTAGTCGCCCTGCCGGGGTTAAGAATTGGACGAGGCGAGACAGGTCCATCCACTCGTTCGCTCTCTGTTTTTCGCCACTCACCAAAACATTCCCTGAGGTTGAGGGCCAGATTTTGGCTCGGTGTTGAAGAATGCTGCTCTCGAGCTGGATTTACAACGTCTAGCCTACTGCCGGTCCTCGCGTGGCGGGTGATATTGGCTCCTGCGAGCGGCCATTTCCTCTGCTACCATTGCCGATTCGCCTCCGCGAGTGCGCAACTCGGCGAGTGTATTGTCAAAGTCAACAAGGTTTCGATTTTGACTTAGTTTGAACACAGCCTCCACAGAGTCCACGCGAATCTCGAATCCTTGGATTGCGCCGATTAGACGGTCAATATATTCGGCCGGCAAGCTATCAAATTTTGCAGTCGGGTCTTCTTCGAAGAGATCCTTCAACTCTCGAATGATCTCAAGAGTCCCCGCTTGATCAAGATACGTTAGCTTGCCTCGCAGATGAGCTGCCATGTAGTTCCATGTTCCCCCAAATTCGCGATTCTGATTCCAACTTGCAAGAACCGGAGCATCTGGACCAGTGAAGGCGGCCAAAACTTCCGATGCTTCTCCGAGCGCATGCCAGTGGGTGGTTTTTCGCATGACGTGACCTCTGAGTCGTAGCCCGGCACCCAGCTCGTCAAGCAAGAGCGGCACGTGTGTGGCCTCGACGCGCCCACTCTTCCCGACCCCCGTCAATATCGCGAAAGGATATTGACGGACAAACTCTACGACTTTCTTTGGGTCAGACTCGCGGAATTCGGGCATGGGATACATGTGACCAATGCTACCTTCGCAACCTTCCACGGGTCGCTGAGCCCTTGTTCAGCCGTTTCGTTTTGACGCATCCGGGTTTGTATAGAGCCCCAAAACAAAAGACAATGTTTTCTCAGGGAGCGTTCGCATCAGCGCGATAGGGACCGCATTTCAGTTAAGGTGTCCGATGCGAACTTTTCTTGATGAGAAAGCGCATTCCTGATCAGCTCATCCAGCGAATCCTGCGCGGTCGCCCGCTATTCCAAGAGTGAGTCCCGGGCTCCTCCGGGTTGGCAAAGGAGTGATCGTAGCCGCGGGATGTGTTTTCGCTACCGAGTGCGCTATCAGGGCTGGCGAACCCTGAATGAGCTTTGCAGGCTAGATGCCGAGGCTCGATTTGATTTCGAGCCGGCGCGACACCGCGCTTGCGAGTCACGGAACTATGAATTGATTGACCGAATAACACTGTCAACGGCATGGTCTGCTGCCTTTTCTGCTTTTGCAATCCCGTGGTGTGCTGCACCCGCGAGGTCGTTGATCGCTCGGTGCGCCTTGTTTTCTGCTTGCCCGGCGAGGTCGCTGGTCTTGTCGACGACTTGGTCAAATTCCCGCCGTCGGAAAGTCGCATAGGCAACCGTGGCCAGAATTCCGGCGGCAAAGCCGAAGGCAAGGGTTCCCAGGTCTACATCTCGACGAAGGAGCGAAGGTCGAATTTGTTGCATATCATTCCTACTCTGACCTTCAAGGCGATGTTCAATGTCTGAATAGTGTGGGTCATTTAGCGCTGAACTGCGAGCGGGCCAGAAATACCGTCTCAGCCTTGAAAGATTGTTTTCGCTGGTCGCAGGCTATTTCTTGCGGAAGTGGATAAGCTCGGTGGGTGAAGATTCTGTTGCTGCTCACGCTCATCGTGCCGATGATGGCGATGGCTCAAGAAGGACATTTGATGACACGGTGGGGCAAGGCGCTGGATCCTGCCAAGGTTCACACCGAATACCCTCGGCCCCAGATGGTTCGTCCAGGTGCAATTATGTTGAATGGATTCTGGGATTTTCGCGCCGAAGGCGTCGCGAAGAAGCAGATTCTCGTGCCCTTTGCCGTTGAATCGACGTTGAGTGCAGTGCATCAGACCATCGCCCCGGGCACGCCGATGGTCTATTCTCGCACCATTCCAGGCAACAAGAAAGGGAAGCAGACCCTGCTCCACTTCGAAGCTGTTGACCATGACACAACTGTCAGCATCAATGATCGCAAAGTAGGGACCCACTCCGGAGGTTATGATGCCTTCACGTTTGACATCACATCCTTTCTGACGGGTGCAGAAAACAAGTTGGAGGTCGTCGTTACCGACTGGACACGGAAGTTCGATCCAGGTGGCAAGCAGACGAAGACCCCGAACGGCATTTGGTACACGCCTACGAGCGGCATTTGGCAAACTGTCTGGATGGAGTTTGTCCCAGCCGCGCATGTTGAAGGCTACACCACGACCACGCATCGCGAGGCGGGCTTCCAAGAGATGGTGGTTCACGGCCCTGCAGGACACGACGTGAAGGTAAATGTGAAAGGTGTTGGCGAAGTGACAGGACAGGTGGGCAAGCCAATCCAGATCAAGATTCCCAATCCAAAGCTGTGGGGTCCAGGGCATCCGCATCTTTATGATTTCGATATCCAGCTGGGTGAGGACAAGGTTTCCGG
>JBBRHU010000103.1:0-9462 GCA_038222255.1 Fimbriimonadales bacterium
TCTATCCGTTCTCACAATGCTCAAACCTCGGTCGAGGGACAGCGCTGAAGTGCATTGTCGACTCACCGACTTACACCTGTGACGGCCGAGAAAAGGTTGACGAACTCCTGGTCGCTGCAACTCACGGAGAAGGCGTGACCCTCTTTGCCGTAAACCGCAGCCAAACCGACGACATCGAGACAACGTTCGACTTGAGAGATTTTGAGGTCACTTCAGCAACCGCGACCGTTGTCCGCCATGACGACATGGGCGCAGTCAATACCGCAGAAGATCAATGGAATGTTAGGCCAGAATCGAATCCAGAATTCAGCATTTCAGAAGGACTCCTAACTATTCGATTGCCGAAGCTTTCTTGGAATGTCGTTCAGCTCACTCTCGGAAACGCGTAGTTGCGGCAAGCTTCAACATCAAGAGAAATCTGATGAGTGAGCGCATCAAGCGAGGAGAAGTTCTCTTCTCCTCGAAGTCGATGAAACAAATCCATTCGAACTGGTGATGAGTAGAGCGGCTCCCCTGGGTAGTCGAGAAGATAGGCTTCGATCGTACGACTATCTCCCTGAACTGCCGGACGCATCCCGATGCTGACCGCAGCGCGATACCCGTCGACCTCCCCCACATAAACTCCAAAGGGAGGCATCACCTGATCAATGCCGCGCGCGAGATTGAGTGTTGGAAAACCAATCGTGCGTCCGAGCTTCTGTCCCGACACGACAACCCCTTCAATCTGAAACGGCCGTCCAAGCATCCGTGCGGCAAATTCCATCTCGCCTCTTTCGATCGAGTGACGAATTTGGCTGGAACTCGTGCGAATTCCATCAAGTTCGAACGGCTCGATCACCGTTGTGCCGATGCGTTGTGAAAGCCAATTCGTATCTCCTTCGCGACCATTCCCCATCGCAAAGTCGTGACCGACCACGACTGATTCCGCACGGATCGCTCCGATGAGAAGCTCTCGCAAGAATCGCTCTGCCGACATCCGGCTCAACCAGGCGTTAAACGGTAGAACAACCGTCGCCGAAACCCCCTGCGATGCAATCCAAGCCAGGTTCTGCGAAAGAGATCCGATTGCCTTAGGGCACTTTTCAGGATTCAAAACCGCAGCTGGGTGACGATCGAACGTCACGACTACCGTAGGCAGTTCGAGTGCTCTTCCTCTCTCAACGGCAGCGCCGATCACAGACCGATGTCCCAGATGGACGCCGTCAAATGTTCCGATGCAGACAATGGCCGACTTCCACTCAGGTTTTAGGAGCTCAAGGCCAAAGTGAACGAGCATCATCGGATTTTACTTAGAGTGAAGCGGGAGACGGCAAAAACCATTGCGACATCGATACCGGCTAAGATCGCCAGAACTCCGGGGCGTAGCCATTCTCCCATCGGTGCAAGAGCATCTGGCGTGGCGAGGAGTGAGCTTTTCGTCGAAGTCAAGAATGTAGCGCTAACGCAAAGCGCGATCACGTGCAGGGTCGGAACAGTGATCAGGTCTGGGATCAGCGATTCGTCGTTGGCAAGGAGGCTGGGCGAAATCAAAAGGATCGCCATAAGCAGGAATGTCGCACCCAGAATGGGCAAGACATAGACAGCGATTGCGATCCAAGGAGAGACCGTCGTGATCCTTGGAAGGAGAAGGATCAACGGCAGCGAGGCGAAACTGAGGGTAAGGACGTAGAGAGGGCCAGTCAGTCTACGCCGGGTCATGCGGGAAGGTCTTCGGGGCGAACATCGGCCGATTCCGTGTTAACCAGTTTGATCTGGTCGAAAACTTCCTTGCGGTGGACAGCCACGCCTTTATGAGCGCGGATGCCGATACGAACCTGTTCACCACGGACTTCGAGGACAACGACTTCGATGTCCTCGCCGATCATGATGCTTTGGTGAACTTTGCGGGTGAGTACGAGCATGTGTTTGCCTTCCGTGGCGGCACTATGTTTTACGATATTCTACGCCGCAACTGCAACAGAAGCCACGATTGACTCGCTGAAAGCGCGGTGTCGGATCGAATATGAGTCGTTTTCGAGGATAACTTGCCTTCCCCACCGAGTTACCGGGTTGACGATGATTGGACCAGCAAGGTTCAAGGTCATGTCCTCCGGCCGTCCACGAGGGATGCTCACGGTCACAAAAACCAGCGGCTGATTGTCTTCTGTCAGCCCAAGGCCCTTTGCCGTTTTAGAAGAGATCACTGGGCTGTAGTCCGCCACGTACTGAAATGGCACCGTGGTTAAGAAGGCGAGGTTTGAATCCTCGACCGATTGGAGCCATCGAAATTGGCTACCTTCTTTCGGACAGATGACGACAAATTGCGTGAAGTCGGGAAAGCCGACGAGGCCGTCTGCGAATGTCATAACATCCTGCTCGACGTAGTCGACGAGTCCAAAGCGAGTTGAATTAAGAACCATGAGTTGTGCTTATCCTTGGATGTAGTCCATCAGACTCAGCTTGAGTCCTTGGCTTGTCACTTGAAGAGCCGCTTGATAGGCGGTCTGTGCCTTTTGATATTCCGTTATCGCTTCGGCCATGTCGACGTCTTCCACGTCGGAAATTGTGTTGGTCAGATCGTCACTCCGACGAGTCTGTTGGGTTTGAATATCTGCCAGAGTTTGGAGTCGAGACCCGACCGTTCCGCGCGTGTTGTTCACGCTGTCGATCGAAGCCTGAAGGTCTTTCAGAGTGTTGACAGAAATGTTGTTGCTGTTTCCACCGGTCAGATAGCTCTTGAACGTCTCGAGTTGATCAAAGATCTTCGCGAAGTCGGGCGAGCCGGGAGTATTCAGTGCCGTGGTGGAGCCAGGAGCCGTTTCGGCGGAAAGTGTCTCGTTATCGCCGTTAAACACCAGAGCGTTGTTCGTGACGTCGTAAGGCTTTGTCTTGGTGGACCTTCCCGCAAACAGGTATTGCCCATCGGGACCTTGCGAGTTTGCGAGGAGGACAAGCTTCTTCTGCAACTCCGTGACCTCGAGCTTGATTCCTGCCCTAGCCTCGGTGGTCGTCGAATTGTTCGCACCTTGAATCGCCAGGGTATTCACCCGATTCAACGTGTTCGAAAGGTCATTGAGAACGGTGTCGGTGTACGAGAGTGTGCCCTTGGCACTCGTGATGTTCTTTCCGAACTGATCAAGACTCGACCGGATATTCCGAGCCGAGACGCTGAATGCTGCGCCGCTCGGATTATCGCTCGGCACGTTCAGCTTCTTCCCACTACTGATGCGCATCTGGGCTTCGATGAATCTGGATTCAGTCAGACTCACCGCCCCTTGAAGGCTATCGTATCGGTAGGATGTGCTAATTCGCATCGCTAATTACCTCGTGCATTTGCCGGTTACCGGAGTATTCCAAGTAGATCATCGGTCGTTTGGTTAAAAATCGAGAGGGCCCTAGCGGCGGCCTGATAGCTCTTCTGGAAGCGCATCATGTTCGCCATTTCATCGTCGATTGACACTCCACTGACGCTCTGAATCTGAGTGTCAACTTGTGTGAGAATCGCCTTTGAAGTATCAAGACTGCTCTTTGTGAACGAGACGTCTTGGCCCACAGTTGCGACAAAGTTGCTGTAGAAACCTTGGAACGTCTTCCCGCCTAACCCGGTCTGGCTGACGTCGCGTAGTGCTGAAAGGGCGAGCGCGATGTCGCCATCGCCTGGCTTTCCAGAAGGCCCCGTTGCGATTGCCGAAGGATTTCCCGCAGTCGCAGGATCGAGTCGGAAGTCGGCAGCACCTGTTTGTGGATTAGAATCCGCGAAGAAGTTCATTCCCGTCTGACCTGCCGCGTTCTTTCCTGGCGAATAAATCGCATTCACCGCCGATTTAAGGTTGTTTGCAAAAGTGTCGAGCTGGGACTGGTAGTCCATGATTCCAGCGGCAGCATCCAGCAACCCGCCCAGTTTTCCCCCTTTGACGTCATAGGAGCCCTTCGCGTCAACGAGTTGCCCTGTCTTCGCGTCGTACCCAGTCGGTACGGTGTGAGCGCCGACAGGATCCACGAGCGTAAGTTGGTTCAAGCTGATGGTGATCGTTCCGTCGTCGAGCTTGTTCGTTTTGACGTCTGCGATCGCACTCAGCTTTTGAACCGCTTGGTCACGCTGATCCATCAGGTCGTTTGCTTCAGCTCCGGCGATCGTCTGTTCACGAATCCGCTTATTCAGATCCGCAATAGTGTTCACCTGAGACTGCATGTCCTGGATGGACTGAGTGATATTTGACTTGGCAAGGTTAAGCTGCGACCCAAAGTCTTGGTGAAGGCCCTGGATACGATCTGCGAGCAAGCGACCCGCGTTTTGTACGCCGACACGTGACCCGTCGGACGCTGGATTTGAGGCGAGGCTTGACCACGAATCAAAAAACTTTCCAAGAGCAGCGCTAACGCCAGAATCCCCTGGTTCAAGCATGACGCCCTGGACCGCGTTCAGGGTCGTGTAACGCGCATCTAGACTTCCCTGATCGGATGCAACGGACATCCGTCGCTGATCGAGGAAGGTGTCACGAATCCGATTCACCGAGCTGATGTCGACGCCTTGGCCAAGCGAGATCATCCGACCTTGGAAGATCGTGTTAGGATCGCTTGCCGCGAGGTCCACCGATTGTCGCGAGTAGCCAACCGTATTCTGGTTCGCAATGTTGTGACCAGTGACGTCGAGTTGCCGTTGAAAAGCTCTCAGGGCACTACTCGCCACGTTGAGTCCAAAGAATGGGCTAGACATTTGAGTCCTCCTTAGGCAGCCTGATCCACGAGGATCGATCTTTGTGGTCGTCGTCGGTATGGCGTACGTGGTTCGACCGCAGCTTTGGCGATGAGCGTAAGTGTGCCGTTGATGTAGGTCATCTCGCTCTCAAGCAGCGCCTTGTTCTTTCGAACCACGTCTTGAACGTGCTGTGCGGCTGCCGTAACTCGATTAGCGACGCCTTGGAGTTGCTGAGCTTCGGCCTTTTCAAGCACTCGCACCAGACTTCGAAGGTTGGCATCAACGCCTAACTCTTCGGCCAGCCTTTTGGCACAAGCCACAGCAGCTTCGTCGATTTCGACGATCTTTGCCATCATTTTATCAAGGTCCGGTTGGAGCCGCTCTACTCGAGCAACATCTCTGAGAGTCACGGCAGCGGTCTGCTCGTGAAGGAGTCTCAAAAGTCGCTCGGAAGTGCTGAGCCAATCCCACCAGAGGGTTTGCAGTTCGCGTGTCTTGTTCATCGGTTCTCCCTTTTGGGTGCTGAATTCTGGGTTGCGGTTACTTGTCGAAGAATTTCGTTCTTCGTGGAATCGAACAGGTATTGGCCAATGCCAACACCACCGGTCTCGGCGGCCTTTGAGGCCATCTCGTCGTCGAGCATGTCTCTATACATTTCTCGACCAGGGACCTCACCAAAATGTGTCTCTTTGAAGCCTTTCCTCATCGACTTGAGCATGTCCTTAATGAACATCGACTCGAATTGTTGAGTAGCTTTCTTGAGTTCGGCAAGTTTTGGTGCAGCTTGAGCCACTGCACCGACTGAAGATAGATTCGTAATTGTCACTGAAGCACCACTCTTGCCTTGAGAGCGCCCTGCTGCTTCAATCCTTGCAGAATCGCGATCACATCGCCTGGAGTAAGACTTAGTTTTTGGAAGATAGCGGCGAGATCAGCGACCGTCGTGTTTTGCATCGTGACGCCAACCTTCGCAGGGTCTTCCTTTGCTGACACAGCGGTCTGAGGCACCTTTTCTGTCTTGCCACCGGAAAACGGTGGGGGCTGGCTCACCATGGTCGTCTCTTCAACCTTGATCGAAAGCGATCCGTACATAAACGCTACGGGAGCGATCTTGACGTTGCCACCCATGATGATCGTGCCGGTCTTCTCGTTCACCACGATCAATGCAGGAGTATCAACTGGAATCTGGATCTCTTCCAACCGAGCCATTGCCAAGGTTGAGCTCATCCCTGCTGGAAGTGTCACCTCGATTGTCCCGCCGTTAACTGCCTTCGCGTTGAAGCCAGAAAGTGTCTTGTTGATTTGCTCTTCGGCCCGTTGGGCGGTGCTCATATCGGGATCATCGAGCTCGATGTACATCTTGTTGCCTTCGTATACAACATTGGTAGGAGCGCCTTTTTCAATCATTGCTCCACCCGGGATCCGTCCAACAGTTTGGAAGCCCTTCACCTGGCTGTTGCCATTCTGCGAAACGCCAAATCCGCCGATACTCACTGGCCCGGTTGCAACTGCATAGACTGTATTCGGATCTGCCGGACTCTTGAGTTCAGTGATCACGAGGGTGCCGTTACGGATACTTCTCGCATCCCCAATCGACGTTATCGTGACGTCAACCCTTTGGCCATTGACCGCGAAGGGAGGCAGATCAGCTGTGACCATCACGAGCGCAGCGTTCTTTGGTTCGATCGTCTTAGGATAAACCTCAATGTTCTGCCTACGCAAGTAGTAGACGAGAGCACTGACGGTCGGACCAATCTTCTTGCTTTCGCCCGGTCCTTCCAAACCAAGCAGAAGACCTGTGCCGACGAGTTGGTTCGAACGAACCCCTCGGAAGCGCGCTACATCCTTAACTCTCGCCCAGACGCCGTCAGGTGCCCTCTGCGGCTTGACTGTCTCTGCTTCCGAAACCGGCTTTAAAACAGGGGTAAAGAGCGGCAGCTTAGCTTGTGCAACTGATAGAGCTGCCATCGTGACTAGACCTAGAATGATTATGAGTTTCATTAGAATAGCCAGTCCAAAATTCTGGTGAGGAATCCGCGACGTTGGCGATCACCGATCATGCCCTTGCTATCTGATCGAATCTCGGCCATAGCGAGCTTCTCGCTTGTGATCGTGTTGTCAGGGTTCACGTCATCACGTCGAATAACTCCGCTGATGACCAACATTTGAACTTCCTTGTTGACCTTCATGTCCCGAGTGCCTTCGATGATCATGTTTCCGTTTGGCAAGACTTCTCGGACGATTGCTGCGACCCTAGCGACGAAGTTCGAGGAACCTAGCGTTGAGCCTTGACCCGCGACGGTCGAGTTTGCTCCGGTGCTCGCACCTCCCAACAGAGCGGAAAGGGCCGGGACCTTCAACCAACTGAGTAAGCCAGCTTGAACTGGATCTACGGTGTTGGAGTCTTTTTTGCTCGCCGTGGTGTTTGCAACGAACTGGGAGATCGTTTGCTCACTGATGAGAATCGTGATAATGTCTCCTTTGCTCAGTGCAGTTCGAGTGGAGATCAAGCTCTGCGATTTTGTTCCGTAAAGCGAACCATCATTTGTGCGCGGATCGACCTGGGCTGTCGCAAGACCAACGCAAAGCGAGGCAAGGATGACGAGGGGGATTTTCATAGTTGAACCTCCACAACCCCGACCGCTTTAACCCGGCCAGTGATTGTGATTGAGCGAGTTGAACCGCTCGATTCGGTCGTAACAGAAACTGATTGTCCGATGGGAGCACTCCCCATGGCGCGGCCAGTCATTTCGACAGCTCCACCATTTCGGAGAAGGCGAACCACGACGGTATCACCAGCCTTAACACCTTCGGTTGAAATTGGGACTTGTGGCTTAGCCACAGGAACGGGTGCCTGGACCGTTTCAGGCGAGAATGGAATGAGTCGATTTGCAAAGACCTTTCCTTCAACGAGGATATCGAGTGACACCTCAACTGACTTGTCATCACGCTTGAGGACCGATCCCTTCATCTCCACCTTTCCAAGCGGAAGGTTTAGGATGCTAGGAAGTCTAGTGCAGCGGAGCGGAACGTTAACTTCAAATTCACTTTGCAGAATTCCAATCGCCGCATCTACCATCGATTGCGTTTCAAGCTTGTTCGACCTTCGAATGACCTTGGATCCTTCGGGGAAGTCGATCTGCCACTTGTCTGGATCGACGCCGACCGAGCGCATCTTGCTGATGATATAGCTGAGTGAAAGCAATCGCTCGCCGCCAAGCATGGGGGCAGTTCCGAGATCGATCTTTTCGACAATAGATTTGGTTTTCAAATCCGCTTGCACCTCGGCGACATCACCGAGACTGATCGATAGACTGTTGACTTCAGTCAGAAATCGAAAGCCAAGGTGCAGATTGGACGTCTTCGTAGTTGAGGGCTTTTGGGAAGAGGTGATGTCCGTTCGAATGACTCCAAAGATTCCTTCTCCCGGGTTACCGATCAAAGTCTTAGAGGTCGTGACGAAGTATTGGCCCGACTTCTTCAAAGTCGCATCATCGGCGAAATTCGACAGAACCAACCGACCCGCAAATCTACCTGAGACGATTACCGATCCGTCCAGCTCAACCTGGAGGTCTGCCCCATCGCCGGCACCAATCTTCGGGAGCGTTTGTAAACCGTCTTGATTCACGAGCACGCCATTCTTTACTGTCAATGCTGCAGTCGTCGCAAAGACCACATCATTGTTTTTGAGAAAGCGCATATAGCCTTCCCCGTCAACTCGGACGTTGATCTTGTCACTAAGGAGGCATGTAGCAGTAAGTACAACTAGCATTCTAAATCACCTCTTGAGAGAGTTCACGGTGTTGAGCATCTCGTCGGCGGTCTGGATCGCCTTGGAGTTGATTTCGTAGGCGCGTTGAGCGGTGATCATCTTCACCATTTCTTCAACGACCTGGACGTTTGAAGCTTCTAGGCTTCCCCCGCGGATCATTCCTGCTCCGTCCGCCCCAGGAACCTTTGAATCAGCGGTACCACTTGCTCCGGTCTGGCGATAGAGGTTGCCACCGATCCGGTCAAGCCCAGCCGGGTTCGTAAACGTAAAAATCTTGACATTGCCGAGTTCAACCTGGTCCGGGCTGCCTGGCTTAATGCCGGTGACTTTTCCATCGGCGGCAATCGAAATGTTCGTGGCCGTTGGATCAATCGTGATTGCCGGTTCAAGTGGAAAGCCGTCTGCAGTCACGAGCAGTCCGGTCGCATCACGTCGAAACGAACCGTCTCGCGTGTAGGCGGTTGTGCCGTCCGGTCGCATTACCTGAAAGAACCCGTTGCCGGAGATCATCATGTCCGTCGGATTGCTCGTTTGAACTGGGCTTCCCTGCGTCATGTTTGGAGCGGTAGCAGTGAACGCAGTTCCCAGGCCAATCTGAAGCGAAATCGGGGCGCTGTAAGTTTTGCCCGTTGCCGACCCCGCGGTGCGGAACGTTTCATACATCAAATCTTGGAACTCGGCTCTTTGCTGTTTGAAGCCGGTCGTGTTGACGTTCGCGAGGTTATTCGCGATGGTGTCAAGGTTGTACTGTTGGGCGATCATTCCCGTCCCTGCTGTATTCAGTGCTCGCATCATGGTTAGTTAAGTGCTCCTAGAAAAATCGTTACTGACCTTGCAAGACTGAGAAGAGTTTTTGAGTTTCTTCGTCTTGGCTCTGGATGGTTTTCTGGCCCATCTCAAACGCACGTTGAATGCCGATCATCGTGACCATTGATTCAATGGGGTTTACATTCGAACCTTCAAGGGCTCCCTGCTGAATCACAACGGTCGCATCTGCGAGAGTTGCTTCAGG
>JBBRHU010000104.1:0-9393 GCA_038222255.1 Fimbriimonadales bacterium
CGCCAAGAAGCTGGCCGAAGCTTGCCGTACCAACGCCGAACTTCCGAGCCCGCCACCATCGCTTCAACGTGCTTGCAGCGACTGGAAACGTATGATTCCTGGCTAATCACAGTATCCTCCTCTCAATGCGAACGATTCGATTTGGAGTCATTGGGTGTGGGCTCATGGGCAAGGAATTTGCGAGTGCGGCGGCTCGGTGGCTACACCTTGTCGACCTGCCGTTCCGACCCGAGATCGTCGCGGTTGCAGACCCGGTGGAGGGGGCTAGGGATTGGTTTTCTCGCAATATCCCGTCGGTGACTCAATCGACCGAATCTGCGGATGAACTCCTCGCAAACCCTGAAGTTGAAGCCGTTTACGCCGCAGTTCCGCATCACCTTCACGAAGACGTGTACCTAAAAGTTCTACGTGCTGGGAAGCACTTGTTTGCCGAAAAACCGTTTGGCATCGATCTACCAGCCGCGAATGCGATCATCGAAGAGGTGCGAGCGAGGCCAAATCAACTCGTCAGATGCTCTTCAGAATTCCCGTTCTTCCCTGCGGCACAACGCATCGTGAAACTCGTTGACCAGGGATTCTTCGGTCAAATCATGGAGGTCCACGCCGGGTTCCACCATAGCTCCGACCTTGACCCCACGAAACCAATCAACTGGAAGCGGCGAGTTGCTACAAATGGAGAATACGGCTGCATGGGTGACCTCGGTCTTCATGTGCTCCATCTGCCGCTGCGCTTCAACTGGGAAGCCCGACGAGTCCAGTCGCTCCTCTCCAAGATCGTAAAGGAAAGACCTGATGGACAGGGAGGCACTGCCGCCTGCGAAACGTGGGACAACGCGACCCTTGCCTGCCTTTCCAACCAAGGCTTCCCGATGGTGCTCGAGACAAAACGAATCGCGCCGGGGGAAACTGATACCTGGTTCATCAAAATTTATGGCACCTCCGGCTCGGCCGAGTTCTCCACGAAAAGACCGAAGACACTGCGCACTTTGAAATTTGAAGTCGGTAAGCCTCAGGCTTGGCTAGAGGAAGATCTAGGCTACGCTAGCGCCTATCCCGCCATCACTGGCCATATCTTTGAGTTCGGGTTCCCGGATGCGATCCAACAAATGTGGGCGGCGTACTGTGATGAGCTAGTGAACGGAGAAAACATGATTGGTGGATTTCGGTGTGCAACTCCAGAAGAGGCGCTAAAGAGCCACCAACTTTTCACGGCCGCCCTCGCGAGTTGGGAGACATTCAGCGCATGAGCGCGAAGTACGTTGTCGCCGGGCATATCTGTCTCGATCTGATTCCCGAACTTCACGCAGGGACGAAGTTCGAACCTGGAAGGCTCTACGAATCTGGCCCTATCACCATGAGCACGGGAGGAGCTGTTTCAAACGTAGGGCGCTCGCTTCACCAGCTCGGGGCTGAAGTGACGCTCGTCGGAAAGGTCGCCGACGACATTTTCGGAGGAGCGATCTCGTCGATCCTCGGCCCACTTGGGGACTCGTTGAGCGTAGCGAAAGGCGAGTCCACGAGCTATTCCGTGGTGCTCTCCGCCCCGGGAAGAGACCGCACCTTTCTCCACCACCCAGGATGCAATGACACATTCTGCTCCGACGATGTCTCCTCCGAAACTCTCTCTTCCGCAACTCACTTTCACTTCGGCTATCCCCCGCTGATGAAGCGAATGTTTGAGTCGAACGGCGATGAGCTTGTCAGCCTTTTTCAGAAAGCGAAAGCAGCAGGCTGCTTCAATTCGCTCGACCTCAGCTTGCCCGATCCTTCGACGAATTCCGGCCGAGCCAGGTGGGAAACGATCCTCTCTCGGGTCCTTCCATTTGTCGATCTGTTCGTGCCAAGCGTGGATGAACTCCAATTTATGTTAAGGGATGTCGATGGTGCGGACACAGTTGAGGGCGTCGCAGACTGGTGCATGACTCATGGCGCGCAAGCGGTTGCGATCAAGCTGGGTGACCAGGGCCTGTACTACCGCACTGCGACCAACATCGTGACTCAGCCTTGTCTAAGAGTTGAAGTCGCAGGCACCGCGGGCGCCGGCGACGCCACCATTGCCGGGTTGCTCTATGCACTCGGAAACTGCACGAACGGAACTCCACCTTGGAAATTCGCGGTGGCAGTCGGAGCCTTCGCGTGCGAAAAGCCAGACACTACGAGCGGGGTGCCCACTGCTCGCGAAGTCCTTGCAAGGCTACGAACCGCGCGCTGGGAGGAACTTGAATCATGAAGCGATCTGAAATCAATCGTCTCGTTGAGCGGGCAATCGCCTGCTTCGAAGCGCACTCGTGGGCTTTGCCACCCAATTCGAAGTGGGATGTCACCGACTTCGGGCTAGGCAACTGGCGATCGATGGGACTCGTCTTGCTCAACTTATCTGAAGAGCCTGAATACACCGAAAAGCTCATGTATGCCGAGCGAGGCATGACCACCCCCGCCCACAGCCATCGCGTAAAGAAGGAGGACATCATATGTCGATCGGGCGAACTTACGATCCAACTTTGGGGAGAGGCCATCCAGATCAAGAGGAACGGCGAGCCGATCTCGCTCTCAACTGGAGCTAAACTCATCCTCCGACCTGGAGAACGAGTGACGCTCACTCCTGGGGTCGTGCACGAGTTCTATCCCACTTCGGATCAATGCATCATCAGCGAAGTGTCCACCGCGAACGATGATGCCAACGATAACTTCTTCGTGAATCCAGCCGTCGGCCGATTCCCGGGAATCGAAGAAGATGAACCCGCTCTCGTGAAGTTGATAAGCGACTAGCCCTCTGGATAGAGGGTTTGGATGAGCATCTTCACCGTCGACGAAAGGTCGCGGTCGTTGTGCATCATCTCGTTAATTTTTTGGTAACCGTGCATCATCGACGTGTGGTCACGGTCACCAAGCAACGTACCGATGTGCTTCCACGAATCCTTTGTTATCTCTCGAGCAACATACACGGCTACGTGTCGGGCGTGAACGATAGGCGCCTTGCGGGAGAGGCCGCGAATCTCCTCGGTGGAAATCTTGTAGTGACGACCGACAGCGTCTAGAATCTGCGTGAAGCTCGGCTTAGCGAGAACGCCGGTGCGATAGTAGCGGTCCACGAGCTTCTCAGCGAGTTCCATACAGGGCGCGTCATCGGAAAGGCTGGCGGTCGCGACAAGCTTATTTAGCGCTCCCTCAAGAATTCGGATGTTGCCCGGCACGTTTCCGGCTAAGTACATCGCCACTTCGTGGGTCAGCGGAATCGTCTCTAGCGAGGCCTTTCGCTGCAGAATCGCACATCGCGTCTCGGTATCTGGCATCTGAACGTCAGCGACGAGGCCGGACTCAAACCGGGATCGAAGGCGCTCATCCATCAGGTAGAGATCACGTGGCGGACGGTCGGAGGTCAGGACAATTTGCTTACCGAGCGATTGGAGGTGGTTAAAAGTATGGAAGACCTCTTCCTGGGTTTTGTCCTTGCCGACGATCATCTGGATGTCATCAACGAGCCAAACGCCAACAGATCGCTGTGCCTTTCTAAACTGCTCGATTCGGTTGTTTTGAAGGGCGTTGACAAACTCTTCAGCAAACTGCTGAGCCGATACATAGACAAGTGGGAAACGCGGATTTGCTCGCAATATCTCAAGCGCGATCGCGTGGAGCAGGTGAGTTTTGCCCATCCCGGAGGGACCGTAAATGAAAAGAGGGTTGTACTTGGTGCCAGGCTCGCGGGAAACAGCCTTAGCCCCGGCCACGGCAAGTTTGTTGCTATCACCGACCACGTAGTTCTCAAACGAGAACTTCTCGTTTGGTTTGAACCGAACTTCTTCAGCGCTAGCTTGCACCGAAATCGTCGGTCGATCTTGAATCGTGGACTTCTCCCGAACCTGAACTTTGAGTTCGATGCGCACGTCTTCTCCAAGCTCGTCGCTCAACATTTGCTGCAATTGTTCGGAATAGCGCTCTCTCACCCATTCGAGAACGAAGGTACCTGGGGATGCAATGTGCACGACATTGTCGATTCGCTCCGAAACGCGGAGCGGGTAAACAAACCGATCAAACCAAGCCGCTGGGACTTCCGGCTTCAACCTTGAAAGAACGCGATTCCATGCATCTTTTAGTTCGGTTGAATCGTCTGGAAGTTCAAGGGAGTATTGGTTGCTCATGAGTTGTTCGGAATTGCTCCTACGGTGGAAACGCTAGAAGTATACAAGCGTTCGGACCGCCCGTGGGCATTCCACAACTTTCTCAAATGGCGCTATTTGGCGTACAAAACGGCTGGCGTCTAGCCTGCCCGAGATATAGTTGATTTTCTGCAATTTTCGCGATTTTCCTGCGGATATCGTCGGGAGACCTAATTCAAGTCCACATGCGTCTACCTCTGCAAGATGATCCCTCAGAAATGCCTGGTCCCGTTCTTGTTTTACTGAACGGAAGGGATTTTGACCATGACCTCATGGGGTCTTGGATCGGCGCTGCACGAACGGTCGTCACGGCAGATGGGGCAGCCGGAATCGCCCGCCTTTACGGCCGAGAACCAGACTGGGTCGTGGGAGATTTTGACTCACATGAGTTTTCCGCTGACTCACCACCCCACCACATCCAAAGGCAAAACCAGGACTTTAGCGATGCAGAGAAGGCTCTAGACTTCGTCGAAGAGTCGGGCATCGGCCACGTCAGAATCGCGGGCATCGAGGGTGACCGGCCCGACCATGTCTTGATGATCATGCACGCGGTGCTTCGGAGCAGATTACGTGTTGAGCTTCTGTATCGCACTGGAAGAGGCTATATCGTTCGCGCGGGCGAGACTCTCAAATGGAAAGGTCCTGTCGGGACAACTCTCTCGTCGTTCCCACTTAACGGAACGGTGAGGATCTCGAAGGGCGGAGTGCAGTGGCCGCTTGCGAACGCAACGATGACACTTGGTGAATTTGTCTCGCTCTCGAATCAGTCCAGCGACGATGTTGAGTTCTCAGTGACAGAAGGTGCGGCCTGGATATTCTTTAACTCTCACGATGGAGAGGTTGCCTGGTGAAGCTTCTTCAGGATTGTTCGGGCAACTGGACCGGATTCTTTGTGCAGCAAAAGTTCCGAGGCTGGATGAAAATCGAGATGCAGATCGATTCCAAAACGCTCTCGGGCAAAGGGCGAGATGACGACGGCACATTCGTCATGAGGGGCTCGCATTCCTCAGAGTCCGGCGCCGTCGAGATCGACAAGATCTACCCGAACCTGTATGTGGACTACCATGGCAGATGGGATGGAGAGATGATCTCGGGAACCTGGGAACTCTTTGATGACGACTCTGGCGTGTTCGAGCTCTGGCCGCTTGACGATGAGGAAGAAGTCCGAAAGCTAAGCGAACTTGCAAAATCTATGCGCCTACCGTTAACGCAAAACTCTTGAAAAAGCCGCCTGGCCCTTTTCTTTCTCCAGGAATCGAGTTACACTTACAATCCTTGTTCGGGGTTGAACACCTCTCACGCAACGATTGCGTGTGAATAACTGAAATGGCCCTCGGACTATATGACCCCTCTTTTGAGCACGACGCATGTGGCGTCGGCTTTGTTGCCCATCGCGACGGCAGCGCATCCCACGCAATTGTCGAACTAGGACTCCAGATCCTAAAGAGCCTCGTGCATCGAGGTGCCTTCGGTAGCGACCCCGAAACGGGCGATGGTGCTGGAATGCTGCTCCAGATTCCCGCCGACCTCTTCCACGCCGAATCCGCATCGTGGAAGTTCACACTGCCTAGCCCGAAGGAATACGGCGTCGGCATGGTCTTTCTTCCGAAGTCAGAAAAGGAGAGGTCGAAATGCCAGCGGATCATTGAGGAAAGCGCAAGACGAGAAGGGCTTAAACTTCTCGGTTGGCGGGATGTCGCCGTCGATTCGTCGAAGATTGGTCGTCAGGCCGCCGCAACCGAGCCAGTCATTGCCCAGTTCTTCATCGGCTATCCGACGCCCCGCGAGCAAGATGATTTCGAGCGCCAGCTTTTCGTCCTTCGAAAAGTCATTGAGAGTGAAGTTCACAGTGCGACAGGAATCTCAAACGACCACGTCTTTTCGATCTGTTCTCTCTCATCTCGAACGATCGTCTATAAGGGGCTACTTCTCCCGCACCAAGTAGACCGCTATTATGCTGATCTGCAGAACCCCCTCTTCCGTTCTGCCGTCGCACTCGTCCACCAACGGTTCTCCACCAATACTCTTCCCGCCTGGCCCCTTGCACACCCCTATCGATTTCTTGCTCATAACGGCGAAATCAACACCATCCAAGGCAACCGGGCCTGGATGCATGCTCGCGAGAAAGGAATCACTTCGACGAAGCTTGGTGACGCGGTCCAGAAACTATTTCCTTTGGTTAGTCCCGAAGGTTCCGATTCGGGCAGTCTCGACAATGCTGTCGAGCTGCTCGTTTATGCAGGCATGACCTTGCCGCAGGCGCTGATGGTCCTCGTCCCAGAAGCTTGGGAACGCCATGAAGAAATGCCTGCCCCACTGAAAGACTTCTATGCGTATCACAACGGCGTCATGGAACCTTGGGATGGTCCAGCGTCGATCTGCTTCTCGGACGGCAGGTGCGTGGGTGGAATTCTCGACCGAAATGGGCTACGCCCCGCCCGCTATACGATCACGCGAGATGGCCTCGTCGTCTATGCTTCCGAAACTGGCGTCATTGAGTTTGAACCCGATCAGATCGAACACCTTGGTCGACTGAGGCCGGGAGAACTCTTCCTTCTCGACCTTGAACAAGGTCGCATCATTCCATCTCAAGAGCTGAAGATACAACTTGCAGCGGAGCATCCTTACGGTAAGTGGCTTGCCGAAGGCCAAGTAGACCTTGGAAATTGTGTTCAACAGCCACTTGTGGATCAAGCCCTGATCGATCAGCAACTCCTCGAGTTTAGCTACTCGCTTGAGGACGTCGATCTCCTTCTTCGACCGATGGCAACCAACGGCGAAGAGCCGCTCGGGTCAATGGGGAACGATACTCCTGCGGCACCATTCTCCCATAAGCCGCAGCTTCTCTTTAACTACTTCCGCCAACTGTTCGCCCAGGTCACAAACCCAGCGATAGATCCGATCCGCGAGGCTTTGGTTATGAGCCTATCGGACTCGATCGGACAAGACGGAAGCTTGCTTGAGACCACGGCCGCGAATGCGCGGCAGATCCGACTTGAATCCCCCGTTCTGACCGAGGCCCAAATCGAGCAATTGAAGCAGATGCCCGACCGCCTAACGGTCCGGACCCTTCGAACAACGTTCAACCCTAAGGAAACCCACGGAGCACTCGACCGATCCCTCCGCCGAATCTGTCGAGAGGCGAGCATTGCGGTTGATGAAGGGGTCAGTGTTCTCCTTCTCTCGGACCGCGACCGATCTGAGGGTCAGATTCCGATTCCGAGTTTGCTCGCCGTCTCGGCGATTCACCACCACCTCACGCTAGAGGGCGTTCGGGCTCAGGTCGCGCTCATCGTCGAATCGGGTGAACCACGCGAAATCCACCACTTCGCCTGCTTGCTAGCGTACGGCGCGAGCGCAGTCTGTCCGTACCTTGCCCTCTCGGTTTCGCGTTCGATGAATCCAACCGCAGGTGAGAAAAACTTCATCAAGGCGGTCGGGAAGGGCCTTCAAAAAGTGATGTCGAAGATGGGAATCTCGACACTGAGATCCTATCGAGGCTCGCAACTGCTCGAAGCGATCGGCCTTTCAGACGACCTAGTTCAGGAGTATTTCACCGGCACTCCGAGCCGAATTGGAGGGCTCAACCTCGAAGATGTTGAACGTGAGGCAAAGCTTCTCTACACTTTAGAGAAAGCCGACTTACCGATCGGAGGCGTCTATCAGTGGCGAAGGCTCGGTGAATACCACGCTTTCAACCCGACCAGCATCACGTTGCTCCAGCAGTCTGTTCGAGAGGAAAATTTTGAGACGTTCGAGGCCTTCACCGAGGCTGTCCACTGTAGTGAAGACTACGCTTGCGAGATCCGCAGCTTGCTCGAAATTACTCCGACGCGACCGGCTGTGAAACTCCACGAAGTTGAATCTGCAAAGGAGATTGTGAAAAGGTTTGCGACCGGCGCAATGTCTCTCGGATCGATTAGCCGCGAATCCCACGAGTCCCTTGCGATCGCGATGAACACCATCGGTGGCAAGTCAAATACCGGAGAGGGCGGCGAAGATCCTGAACGATTTCACGACAACCGCCGAAGCGCAATCAAGCAGGTTGCCTCGGGAAGGTTCGGAGTCACCACCAGTTATCTTGTCAATGCAGACGAGTTGCAGATCAAGGTAGCCCAAGGCGCAAAGCCTGGTGAGGGTGGTCAGCTTCCGGGTTCAAAGGTGGATGAATACATTGCCCGCATTCGCCACACGACTCCAAAAGTGACGCTCATTTCTCCACCTCCCCACCACGATATCTACTCGATCGAAGACCTCGCGCAGTTGATCTACGACCTTCGAAGTGTGAACTCTGAGGCGAGAATCAGCGTAAAGCTGGTCGCAGCTGCTGGCATCGGAACCGTGGCCGCCGGTGTTGTCAAAGCCGATGCCGACCATATTTTGGTATCTGGTGCAGAGGGTGGCACCGGCGCCTCACCCGTGACTTCGATTCGACACGCTGGCCTTCCTTGGGAACTTGGTCTGGCCGAGACTCAGCAGACGCTTGTGCGAAATGGGCTCCGTAGCCGAATTCGAATCCAGGTTGACGGCCAGATGAAAACGGGTAGAGACGTGGTCATCGGCGCTCTCCTTGGCGCCGATGAATTCGGGTTCGCGACGGCGCCGCTCGTCGCTCAAGGCTGCATCATGATGCGCGTTTGCCACCTTGGCACTTGCCCGGTTGGCATCGCGACTCAAGATCCCGAACTTCGAAAACGATTTGAAGGCAAGCCCGAGCACGTCATCAACTACTTCTTCTTCATCGCAGAGCAGGTTCGCCGCCACATGGCAGAACTTGGCTACCGAAGCTTCAACGAAATGGTGGGTCAAGTTCAAGACCTGCAACCGGCACGGGGACCGAGGCATTGGAAGACCCGTGCGTTGGACTTTTCGAAGATCTTGTACCGCGAAACCCCGAGAACTGGGGACGGCATGAGCCACCTCCCTTGGCGACGAACATTTACGCCCACTGCGCTTGAGAATGGATTTGTGGCCGAAATTCGCCGAGCGGTTGAAGCAGGAAGAAGCATCCATCTTGACGCTCGGATATGCAACTCAGACCGCTCTTTTGGTGCGTTCCTGTCTGGTCAACTCGTGAGATGGGGTCGCAAGGCAGACATCTCAATCTCCCTGCGGGGCTCAGCCGGCCAAAGCTTCGGAGGATTTCTCACCGACGGACTTAGTCTTTCACTCATCGGAGACGCGAACGACTATGTCGGAAAAGGAATGTCAGGCGGCTTGATCTCAATTCGACTGC
>JBBRHU010000105.1:0-9384 GCA_038222255.1 Fimbriimonadales bacterium
TAAGGCCCAGCACTGCGTTACGAATCTTGGCAACAGTTTGCTGCTGAAGTTGCTCAACCGTAAGCTTTGAGTAGACGGCGTCTTCATGGTCGAGATCCAGTAGAAGTCGCCGACGACCGTTGATCAACCCATCTGCACCGGCAGTAACCTCGTACATCTGAGGCTCTTGGTCCATGAAATCGTTAAGCCGCCCCTCGAATTCGTCAGCCTTCCGCAGGGCATCAGCTCCGCCGAATGCGACTACTTTCTGCTTGCCGAAGAAGACCTCAACCGATCCATTATCACCCGGTCGAACGGTTGCTCGGAAGGAGGTGGTGACTTTGCTTCACTGAACCTGAACGCCGCACTGCTTGAGATATCGTACGAGCGATTCAGCTCGCTCTCGCCCGGGAGGGTGGGTGCGCAAAATGCCGAGTTCGTTCGCAAGAAAGTTGCTTCTTTCACGCGATGCCATTCGCTCCATGAAGGTCAGGATGGCCGTCGGGTTGTACTTTGTCTTCAGCATGAACTGAAGTCCACCGTAGTCGGCGGCGGATTCGGCCTGTTGGCTCCACCCGTTTCCGATCGCGGTTGTCAAGAACTGATTTCCGACCAACGCTGTTGAAGCCGCAGCCGCACCGCCGAGCAAGCTCAGCAGAATCAATGGGAGAGTTAGCCTCTGAAGCTTCTCTTGCTCAGCCTCAAGCGTCGCAACATGACGAAATGAAGCGTGCGAGATTTCGTGGGCAAGCACGCCTGCCAGTTCATCGTCACTCTCCGCGTCATTGATCAGCCCTTCAAAAACGTAGATGTATCCACCAGGAAGTGAGAAAGCGTTGATGTCTTTACTTTCGACGACCTTGAATGAATAGTCAAATTTGTTCATCCGTCGATCGCCCCAAAGCACTTCGGCTTTGGTCTCATTGGCAATCGCCGCCAGCTCTTTGCCGATCCGCTCCACACGACGCTGCATTTCAACGTTCTTCGTCGGCCGGAACTCTTTGTCCGCTTCGAGGACGTACTTGGCGCCAACCTCTCTGTCGCGAGCAATATCGCGGTCGTGCGCGATTTCCTGTCGAGTTTTTTGAGGGGCAGGAGTTGCTTGAGTTGCCTGTGCCGGTTGCGTCTGCTGTTGGAGTGCAGTCCAGGCCATGTCTGACAATCGGTCAGCACGTTCCGAGTCCGTGAGGAGAAGTGGACTTGTGAGGAACATTAAGCCAATTGAGATCATCTATTTCTCCGACGTATTTTAGCGTCGTTCGTTTTGTTGGGCCCAACCTTATTCGCTGTCGCCGAGATTGAAACCTTTAGTATTGAACCTAATTGAAGACGTATCAATTCCAACCTACGTTCACTTTGGAACGGATTCAAAAGAGAACCATCGCCTTCAATATCTCGCCTGCCTTCATTTTTTGGTATGCCAACGGGAGATCTTGGAGTTCGATAAAGTCTGATACGACATCAACTGCCCGAATAACTCCACGTCGCAGCACCTCGCATGCACGCTTTGTGTCGCCCGGCCCACAAGAATACGCATGAGTAATCGTTAGGTCTCGGAAATACGCCTGTTGCGGGATGATCAGGCGTTCGCCCGGCGCAAGCGGGGCAAAAAGCACGATCGTCCCCCCAGGCAATGCAGTCGTGTAGGCAAGATCAAATGCCTTCTGTGAACCTGGACAAACGAAGATCGTACCGAAGCGAGCGCCAGCGAGTTCGTCAGGAGTCATCGCCGAGATCCCAAGCGAGCGAGCATGTGCAACCCGACTCGGATTGAGATCAACTCCAATAACCTCATGATCATTTTTGAGAGCGAGAAGGTGGAGGAGGCCCATCACGCCAAGACCTATCACAAGGATGGGTCCTGCCAGTTCTCGAGCTTGATCGATGGACTTCATCACGCAGGCCAACGGCTCGATCAGCGCTGCGTCCTTGGGGTCGAGGTCGTTGACCAGTAAGCAGTCCGCAAGGTTCTCCTTCGGCACCGCGCAGTACTCGGCCATTCCTCCCGGCACAAGGTGCGTCCCCTTCCAAGTTGGACAGTGGACAAACAGGCCTCTTGCACACATTTCGCAGTGCAGACAGGGAGCGTGATGGTGAGGGAAGACCCTTGTACCGGCCTCGAATCCAACACTATTCGACTCGATCACAATGCCCGCGAGTTCGTGGCCGAGCACATGAGGAATCTTTTGATCCATGTACCACGACATCAACTCGCCCGAGCATAGCCCGCACGCCTCGACCTTGATGAGCAATCCGCCCTCGGGGCAAGTTGGCATTGGCTCGTCAACGATTTCTACCCGGCCTTCACCCACATATCGCGCTAGTTTCATGGCTTAAAAACGTACTTGAGCGCCTTTCCTGCCCTTAGATCTTCGAACACTGCGTCGCCCTCTGCCAATTCTCGAACTCCTGAGATGAGCCCAGAGAGGTCAAGATCATTCAGCAGCCACTCGCGGGCCGTCCGAACCGACTTCGTTCCAAAGTGAAAAGGACTCAATATGGTGATCTGGTCGTAGTGGAGCTTCTTGGTGTCATAGCTTGCTCGCGTTCCGCCCGGGCACCCTCCGAACAACATCAGGGTTCCACCTCGGCGAACGTAGTCGATCGACTTCTCCCAGACCTCAACCTGCCCCGTGCACTCGATGACGATGTCGAACAAGTGTGGGTCGCCGACGGGAATCTCTGCGACGTTCATCGTCTTCGCGCCTAGCCTCGCACCCTCCGCGAGTCGGAGTGGATTTCGGCCAGCCAGGTGAACTTGCTCAACCCCCAATCCGCGCAGAGCCGCAACAAACATCAATCCGATCGCGCCAGGGCCGATCACTAGGATGCTACTTTTTGGGTCGAACCGTAGGAGCTGAATGCCTTGAGCGACGCAGGCGAGCGGTTCCAAAAGGGAGGCCATTTCAAACGAAATCGAGTCCGGCTTTTCAAAAAGATTGAGTCTCACAATCCGCTCAGGAATCAGCAGATATTCGGCGAAGCTGCCCAAAACCTTCGTGCTCATGATGCTCTCGCAAAGATTTTCTTGCCCTTTCAAGCACCAAAAGCATTCTTGACACGGCGCAGAATGAACCCCCATTACAGCGTCGCCAACAACAAACTTGTTCTCACCGGCGCCAACCGCAACGACGATCCCGCTGTATTCATGCCCGAGCACGCCAGGCATAGGAATCTGGGGGTGTCCACGGACAAACGCCTTCAGGTCAGTCCCACATGTGGTCGCGGCCTTGATGCGAATGAGCAACTCGCCCGCTCCGGGTGTTGGCACTGCGATCTGAGAATAGGTGAGGACCCCTGGAGCATTGAGCACCAGAGCGTTCATGATTGTCGGAATTGAATCTGCGACTTGGTCCAAAAATTCCCGCCCAGGACAGCCTCACAACCGACTGCCGAGGTGGCCATGTCCCGAAAGGTACACTCGGCCCACTCTCCTATAGTTTGACTCAACGCCCATGCCTATCGTCGAAACAACCGTCTGGATCAACGCTCCGTTGGAGAAAGTGTACGAAATCGCAAAGGATAGTGAGAAATATCCTGACTACATGAAAGATGTAGTGTCGATCACTCCAGTTGAGCGAAACGGAAACAAACTTCTCGCCGACTGGGTGGGCCTCATCCCCCAATTTCGCCTCAAGGTCCGTTGGACGCAAGAGGAAGAATGGGACGACGCCAGCCACAGCAGCAAATTTCGACAGATTAAAGGGGATTACGACAAGCTCGAAGGCACATGGAGCTTTGCAACGGAGAACGGTGGGACCCGGTTCAAACAGTATTTGGACTACGAATACAACATTCCCACTCTCGGCCCGCTCGTCAAGAAAGTAATCTTCGCCATCGTCGTGAAGAACCTCGAAAACATAAACGAGGCCTTCCGACTGCGTGCAGAGAGTTAATCCAACTCGAGTTCGAGAACCGGCCTGCGGCTCGCCTTCTCTTCGTTACGAGAGAACATCTTGTAAATGTAGGCGCGCCCGTTCTCGCCTGGATCCATTCGGCTGGTGAGACAAAGTCCGAGTTCCTTGCCGGCTGATGCTTTCAGCAAGGCCGCAAATCCTTCGCTTTTGGAAAGATCAATCTCGATCTTGAACTCTTTGTCTGATTGGTAGCCAGCGGCGGTCGAAGTTCCGAAGATCGCTTCCTTCCCACTCTTGGGTGCGTTCTTTTTTGAGATCTCAAACTGCCACTTCTTTTCGGACCAATCGGTGCCAATCGCTCGAACTTCGAGAGGAGTCTTCGTCATTGCCTCTTTCGGATATCCCGCGTTCGGAACATGCGTGAGAACCAGTTTTCCGGTCTTGATTTTTGCACCGGCAGGAACACCCGAGACATCGAACTTCATGTAGGTGTACGAGAAGGCATCCGCATCATTTGGGCTCTGGGCAACTGCATTTCCGTCCGCACCCCAGGCACGGATGTAGACATCGTTCATCGCGTCTCCGCCGTGCGGATAGACCCACGCATCATCCGTGGGAACCAAGCTGAGAGTCTTTGCCTGAAGAAGGGCGCCACCGAGAAGAAGACTTGCCGTGAGCATCTTATCTCTAGTTTACGTCTTTAGAACAAAATAGAAACTGATGCGCATCTTGGTTGTTGGAAGTGGTGGACGGGAACATGCACTTGCATGGAAGCTCTCACAAGAGGCGACAGTCTTCGTAGCTCCCGGCAACCCTGGAATTGCTACCTGTGCGGAGCTCGTACCTATCCAGACCAACCAACATGCCGAAATCGCGGAGTGGGCCAAGGCAAATGCGATTGACCTTGTCGTAGTTGGCCCAGAGGATCCTCTGATCGAGGGGCTAGGCGACCTCCTTCGCAACGAAGGCCTTGCTACCTTCGGTCCAAGTAAGGAAGGGGCGCAACTAGAGGGCAGCAAGGCATTTTCGAAAGCTCTCATGAAGGAAGCGGACATCACAACCGCCAGTTTCGAGACCTTCACCGATGCGAATTTCGCCAAAGAATTCGCGCGCCATCGATTCCACCAGGGCTACGCAGTCGTCGTCAAGGCGAGCGGAAATGCCCTTGGTAAGGGTGTCGTCGTAGCGGACACCGTCGCACAAGCCGAGCAGGCGATAGACGACATGATGGTCAAAAAGGTGTTCGGCGAAGCAGGAGAGGTGATCGTCGTCGAAGATCGGCTAAGGGGACGTGAATTCAGCCTGCTCACGATCGTGGGAGACCACAACTTTGTGAGCCTCCCGGTCGCACAGGATCACAAGCGCGTCGGCGATGGGGACGAGGGTCCAAACACGGGGGGTATGGGCACCTTCTCACCAGTTTCCTGGGTCTCTCCCGCCCTCGTACAGCGCGTAGAATCGGAAGTCGTTGCTCCGGCGCTTGCAGTAATGAAACGTCGCGGTATTCCCTATCGCGGAATCTTGTTCAGCGGAATCATGCTCCATCTCGGCGAGCCACATTGTCTTGAGTTCAACGTCCGTTTTGGGGACCCCGAGGCGCAAACCGTCATGCGAAGAGTCGGCTCAGGCCTCGCTCAAGCGCTCTACCAGGCGGCGACCGGCGAAATGATCACGCCACCCGACATCTTGGACAACGCCGCAATTTCGGTAGTGCTCGCGAGTGCGGGTTACCCCGGAGCCTACGAAAAGGGACAGTCCATCCAGATCGGTGATTTACCAGATTCGGTAGAAGTCTTCCACGCTGGAACCAAGTTGCAAGACGGCGTACTCGTAAGTAACGGAGGCCGAGTTCTTGCCGTGTCCTCAGCCCGAACGACCATCGCTGAGGCCAGGCAGGAAGTATACGAATCTCTACAGAAAGTTTCCTTTGAGGGGGCTATCTTCCGGCGCGATATTGCGATATAACCTTAATCATTCCCACTAGCTGGTCGTGATGAAATGCCGAAACGGTTCAATTCCCAAAGCCTTGAATTAAGGTTGCACCGTGTCCGCAGATCGGCTTACCAACACCTTGACATCGCAATAGAGCCTTCCACCTGGGTACTGAGCCATGTGATTGAAGGCGAGGTTCTCACGACCACCGGCGAGCATTCGGGAACCGCTAAACCAGGGGACGTGATGGTCCATTACCCCCACCACCGGATGACGGAGCAGAATCCGGGGCCAGGTCTCCACGAGTGGATGGCCCTCGACGCCTGGCAAGGTGACTTCGAATTCTTCAGACTCCACCCGGTGCCGTCCATCGTTACCCTTCGAGATCCACCAGCATTTCGGGCACAGTTCAATCGGCTCTTGGAAGTCCGACACCCCCTAGAAGAGTTTGCAATTACCGCAGGTCTGCTCGTCGAGGTTGTTCGAAGCTGGGAGCGAAGTGGCACTCCCGCTGGCTTGGAGCTGGCCGGGAGTAGTCGGTTCTCCAAGATCGTGAACTACATTGATCAGAACCTCAATCACGAACTTTCTCGTGAGTCGCTCGCCAAGCGGATCCAACTCCATCCGGGATCGTTCGACCGCGCATTCCGAGCCGAGTACGGCACCTCTCCGATGGAGCTCGTGAGAAAAAAGAGAATCCAGTTGGCCAAACGGCTCCTGTCTTCCACTGATTGCAATTTGGAGCAGATTGGCGACATGACTGGACTCGGCTCCGCTCCGAATTTCAGTCGCGCTTTCCGACAAATCGTGGGCGAATCACCTGGTCAGTACCGAGCACGTTCAAAAATGACAATCGAAGATTACGCTAGAGAATTCAATCTGGACGAGTCGTGAGCCAAGCTTTAATCCATGTTGGTACAACCGCAACACGAGACTGAGATGGAGGAACAGGGCTTCACCCTCTTTGAAGCCCTGTTCACTGAGTCCGAACTTGCCGAGGTCACGTCCGCAATTGAACGTTTTGAGGCTGCGAAACAGGCAGAGCTCGCAAGCGGTTCCGGGGTGCAGGGCATTACGCGAGCCTCGGAGATCACGTTTAACGACCACCTTGCCGAGCGCGATGAAACTCTGTGTGCATTTGTCTCGCGACCCGAGTTTGTGGAGCTTGCAACAAATTTTCTTGGCCCCGACGTGGACCTCTACTGGAACCAGTCAGTTTTCAAGTATCCGGAAGGAGACAAGGTTTTTCCTTGGCACCAAGATGATGCCTACACACCCGTGACCCCAGCCCCCTATCTCACGCTCTGGCTCGCTCTGAACGACGCCACCGAGGAGAACGGATGCATCTCCGTCCTGCCCGGCTCTCATCGAGGAGGGCTCCGTCCGCACGAGCAATCCAATATCGGGTTGGTCGGATACTCAAACGATGAACCTGACCAAGGAGTGCTCGTACCCGTGAGCGCAGGATCCATCGCCGCCTTTTGGTCGCTGACTTTGCACAAGAGCGGGGCCAATCGCTCGAAAGGAATGCGCAAAGCATTCGTTATCCAGTATTGCCCTAAGGGTTTGGCACGACTCTCCGACGGAGGAACAATCGAGGGACTGATCCCCATTGCGAGGGACGGAAAGCCGTGTGCTCCCGCTACGGACTAATCGCCGCTGCAGATCGACTGCAGCAACGATTTGACCAGGAGGCGCTTGAAGAATTGATCTTCAAGCCCGAAATCAGAATTGGCGACCGCGCCCCAATCGTGACCCGAGAAGGGTTGCGGTTGGGAAAGTTTGGGCTAACCGGGCACGACCGGCGACCAGTCTTTAATGCGAGATCCGAAACGTGGGAGCAAAAGAAGCTATTTCACGAACTTGAACCCTGTCTCGTTCCCGCAACGTCGTTTTGGGAGTGGTCGCCAGAAAAGCGGATTTTTGAGTTCGGCCCTGAGGCCGACGAGTTCCTCGTGTTCCCTGGACTATTTGGGAATGGAGCATTCGCGATTCTGACCTGCGAGCCAGACGAAATTGTTGGCCCGATCCACGACCGCATGCCCCTCTGCCTTCCAAGAAACGCAGAAACCGAGTGGCTCCATCGAACGCTCCCAAAATCGACGAGCCGGTTGCGAGTGGTCGCCGGACAGTCGTCGCTCTTTTAGCTACTCAGCTTTTCGTTCATCTCGCCAACAAGGGCTTCGAGTGAGCGAGCATACTCTTCGAGTCGATCGGTCAATGCGTCGTCGTGTGTACCAAGGATGCGGGCGGCAAGAATTCCAGCGTTCTTCCCTCCCCCAATCGCCATCGTCGCCACCGGAATCCCAGGGGGCATCTGTGCGATCGAATACAGCGAATCTTGACCACCAAGCGACTTGGTGAATACTGGCACGCCGATCACCGGGAGGGGGGTCATCGACGCCACCATTCCCGGTAGATGAGCTGCCCCACCCGCGCCAGCAATGATCACCTTAAGGCCGCGAGACCGAGCAGATCGCGCGTACTCAACCATTGCCTGCGGAGTTCGGTGAGCGCTGACCACTTTCATTTCCCATTCGACACCAAGCTCGCTGAGAATGTCCGCGGCAGGCTGCATCGTCTCTCGATCTGAGATGCTGCCCATGATAATTCCGACGACTGGTGGCATGCCGGTAGTTTATTCGATGAATTGTGAAATTTAGGGCCGGGCTGTCTTGCCCCCCTTCGATCGCGCCCCCGCAGACATCTGCTTTGGCGTCTCGTCGACCGTCCCCGAACTCGCGTTGGAGCCTCTGATAACCAAGATCAAAACTCCCAGGGCAAGCACAATCACGATGACCACACCAGCGACCAAACCCTTTTTGGAACCAGACGGACTACTCATTCGAAGGCAGCCCGTCAATGTTGTGCATGCCCCAGTTCAGAACATTTAGCGCCGGAAGTGATTTATCGAGCGTCTGCGTGAACTTGAAGTACTTCGCATGGCCGTCCGCAAATCCGTAGTTGTTTCCTCCAGAATGGCGTCCGATGTTCTGAGGATCAGCGACTTGGGTGTCTGAGTCAGCATCCCCTATCCGATAGCCAGACCCATCCAGAAATCCACGCTCCCAGTTATCATCGGGCGCGGACGGCCAGGGGTGATAGTCAAAGAAGGCGATACCTGCATGTCGCTCGGCGATCATGATCTGCTCGGCCGGACGGGAGAAGGAACCCATGACGACACCGTGCGCGAAGAATCCGTTGATGAGATAGTCCGTGCGAAAAGTCTTCCAGTCCGCAAGGGTTACCGGATAGGGGAAGAGAGTCGGTGTATCGTTTAGTGCAGGATCTCGAAGAATATCTGAACTTTTGAGATAGACCTGAACTGGCTTGTACCATGGGTAAAGATCGGCGATCGTTTCCGGCGGCTCTAGGTCATGGTGAGTGCGGCAGGTTCTGTCGTCATTGTCGCTCGCATACATCATCTCCGCTGCAAGGATCTGTTTGTGGTTGCTTAGGTCGACCGTCTTCTTTGCAGCTGCTTTTGCCTGAGCAAAAACTGGGAACAAGATGGCGGCGAGAATCGCGATGATCGCGATCACGACGAGGAGTTCGATGAGAGTGAAGGCTCGTTTCATTGTTGTCACCAATTCGACTTACTACGTATACCCCGTAT
>JBBRHU010000106.1:0-9320 GCA_038222255.1 Fimbriimonadales bacterium
ATCAGTGCTGCACCCGTCGGCAGACTTTCAATAAGTTGCCGGAGCATCGTAGTGGTCGCGCCCGGATAGGCCACGCGAACTTCCTGGTCTGAGACGAGCACCCAGTCCAAAATCGGAATACTGGTGAGGCGATGAGGAGTCGAGGCGTGACCGGATTCGATTCTCACGACGGCATCGCTCTGCGATTCCACGGATGCCATAAGCTCTGAAATCATCCCCGTTTTGCCAAGTCCGGAGAGCGTCTTGGTCTCGAATGTGGGCCCGCCAGGACCGATCAAATGTAAAAAGGCTTGATTGGCGAAACAGATCGTAAAGTCGAAAAGTTTGCCCTCGCCGTCACGAACACCTCTCAGCAATGCCGCGGGCGAACTTGCAGTCGCAACGATGTGTTCAATCGCCTTGATCGCGATCGAGACCTCCACCGACGTTCGATTTCCCGTTTGAGACAAGTTGACTCCCTGCTCGACCCAAGATAATCATTGGCATGTAGCCACTCATCCTGCAGAATTCCCGGGCCCTTGAGCTTCATTTGCAGACGCGGGTATATTAAATCGCCACCGGACGTAGCTCAATGGATAGAGCATCAGTCTTCGGAACTGAGGGTTGGGGGTTCGAGTCCCTTCGTCCGGGCCAGTAAATTAATCTGTTTTTTCTCAGTCTTTGAGAATCGCACTGGCCCTTCCGAGCGTCATTAACCGAAGAGTTAATTGTGGAAGCGATTTTGCTTTGCTTTGGTGCCCTAGGTGTGATGCTGCTTATCCGCATTTCCCTGAAAGGCCAGGACGCCCGAAGATTCTGAGGTCAATCTTCAGAGAAGTCGCACCCTGACGTCTTCGTATCTGGCGCATACTTCGGATCAAATTTGGATTCTTTGACGCCTGCTGCCTTTGCAAGCTCAGAATTCATCTCGGTGAGGATTCCCTTGGAATAGCCTGGCCACATTTTGATGATTTCACCTCTCTGGTTCAAGAGCAACGTATAGACCGAGTGCTTTGCCTTGTAGGCTTTGATCACCTTTTGATCGGGATCGTAAGCTACCGCATAGGGTGGGGCTTGGCGACCAGCCCAATCTTTTGCTTTAGCTCTCACCGCATTTGTGATACAAACGAAGTCGACAGTGTTTCGAAATCGTCTGCCGAGTTCCTTGAAGAACGGCTCTGCATCGAAACTACATGGGCAACCGTCCTTCACAAAGTAGACGAGCTGTGCTTTTTTACCGTTCGGCTGACCGATCTTGTATTCCAAGTCGTCCGTAGTCGGCAAAGTGAAGCGAGGGAGAGATTTTGACGTTTGAGCTGCAGTGTCGAGCAGCATCTGTTCCGTCACCGGGTGCCGCGGGCTTTCATTTTCTGAAAGGCCTAGAGAACCGTCCGGTGGACGCGTCGACTCGTACCACAGAAGGCCGCCTCCTGCCGCAAAGGCGATCGTCAACGCTACGAAGAACCATCGAAAGTTCATCTCTAACTGAGAGTTTAGAACAATTCATGCGCTGATCCCTGACACAATGCCCCTATGCGGAGTCTTCGAGGTCGTCTCCTTGCGAGCAACGTGCTCATTATCGGCATGATCGCAATCATGATGATCGGCGCTGCGGTTACGTTTTACTCGCTTGGCCAAAAGTTTGATTCCGTCCTGGCGAGGAACTTCCCTTCGATGCTCGCGGCTCACCGTATGCAACAAGGATTGCAGCAGGACGAACGGGCGCTTGAACTAGCGGCTGAAGGAAAGCTTGGCGAGGCACACGACGCCGTAGTCATGGCTGAAAAGACGCTCAACGAGGCCGTTCGACTGGCGATGACCGGAGCGGCTTCAGGCGAGGAGCTGAACCTTGTCGCGGCGCTTGAGAAGAATACAGTTGGGCTCACGGCTGAAACCATCGCGATCGCGAAGAAGCAAAAGGTGACCGATCAAGACCTTAGCCGCGTTCGAAGCCAAATATCTTTTGTCTCACAGCAAGCCGAGTTGCTCTTCCGGATGAACCAAAACGAGGTCTTAGCCGCAAATACTCGCACACAACTCGCCGCAAGAGATGCATTCATTCGAAGCGTCTTCATCACTGTGATGAGCTTAGTGGTGAGTGCACTCCTGTCTTATCGGATCATGAAGATTGCCTTGCAACCGCTCGCAATCATCGCGAAACAAGCAAAGGATCTCGTGGGGGGTGCCGGCGAGGTCAAGTTCGAGGCTGCCCATAAAGACGAAGTCGGGGCACTCGCGGACAGTTTGAACGAGATGGCAGAAAACCTTTCCGAACTGCGCAAGAGTGAAGTCAGGAGGCTCCGCAGGGCACAACTCATGTCGTATGCCGCCCTGGAGTCTTTGCACGATCCCGTGATTGTTACCGACGCCAAACAGCGGATCATCAATCTGAATCGAGCCGCTGAAGGATTGTTCGGGCCTGTACCTGAAACGCCTCGCATCCCCGTGGCCCAGCACATCAAGGACACTCGCATCATTAACTCGATCGATCGGCTGTTCCTCAATCCAAATCTGCCTCCGCCTGCCGAGGGTGAGCAAACCAAGCTGAGAGTAGCTGAGACTCAGCGTACTTATCTTCTCAGAACGAGTCTCATGCGCGACGATGAGAGGCATGTCTTGGGCAGCGTCACAGTTTTGGAAGACATCACTCACCTTAAGCACCTCGATCAGCTGAAGACAGAGTTTATAGGTGTGGCCTCCCACGAGTTAAAAACGCCGATCGCCTCGCTCGTCCTCAACGCTCAGTTCTTGGCAGAGGGAGGAGGCGGACCGTTGACAGACCAACAGAAGGAGCTAGTGGAGCTCCAGCTCGTTGATTTGGAACGGCTGCAGTGGCTATCGAAGGAATTGCTTGACCTGACGAAACTTGAGGCTGGCACGACGCCGCCGCGATTCGAGAGAGTCGCTCCCGCCGACTTGGTCGCAACCGCATTCCGAGACGTGATGGGGCAAGCAAAGAACAAGTCCCTAGACCTTTCGGCGATCGGGCTCGATGTTCTGCCGATGATTCGTGCAGATCGCAGCCAAATGGTCCGAGTCTTGGTGAACCTGATAAGCAATGCAATACGCCACACACACCCAACCGGTTTAGTCCAGGTCACAGGTGCCATCACTGGGGATGATGTAACCTTACGAGTGAGGGACAACGGCGAAGGCATTCCGGAGGATTACCTCCCGAGGATTTTCGAGAGATTTGTTCAAGTCCCGGGGGCGACATCGGGGAGTGCGGGGCTTGGCCTTGCCATCGTACAGAATATTGTGAGATTGCATGGCGGAGAGATTTCTGTCGAAAGCAAGCAAGGTGAAGGAACGACCTTTTCGTTTACAGTGCCCCAATCGACTGTGCGTGAAACCCCGACATCCTCACCCGTGGAGAGTAGTTAGAGCTAGCCTATGAGTGCACGCATCTTAGTTATTGACGACGAGTCAAGTGTCCGTCGACTCGTTCGACTCGTGCTGGAGGCCGCTGGCTATCAGGTTGGTGATGCCGCTGACGGTCGCGCCGGACTTGCCCTGTTTGGCGATGGCGTTGGCTGGGATCTCGTGCTAGTCGATCAACGCATGCCGGGAATGTCAGGCCTGGAAGTCCAGAAAGAGATTCTCAAACGTGCACCTTTGATGAAGATTATTCTCATCACGGCTCACGGAACGATGGAGCTTGCGCTCGATGCACTCCAGGCTGGTGCGCTAGATTTTCTCCGAAAACCGTTTTCGACTGAATCCTTACGGCTCGCCGTGTCCTCCACCTTAGAGCGCGCCCAAGGGTCCCGAATTCAGAGCCCGGTCGGCACGGTGTGTCGGGAATTCACGAGAACGACGATCAATGGGTTTTCCTTTGACTTCGAAGAGCAAGTGGCGGATGTAGATCTTGGCGATCTCACGCTGATCTACCGGGTCAACCGAGCCAACCAACACGTTGCCGTCGTCAAAGTGTTCCTACCTGCGTTCGTGATGGAACTCACCCGCGCTCTTGCCGACACTGAAGAACTCCCAGGCGGGGCGAGGTTTTGGCAAGCAATGGGCGAAGAGGCGTTGGCCATGCATCTGTGGAATAATGCTGAACTACCGGCGGGCAATACGCTCACAATCGAAGACGTGACACCTGGGCTACGAAATTGGCTCGACTCACTGTTGACGGTTGCATTCGCTGATTAATATGTCTGACAGTCCAAGTTCCATCGGTAAGGCCTCGAGCCGAGACCAATCTAGCGGCAAGCTGAAGATCTTTCTGGGATTCGCTCCCGGAGTTGGCAAGACCTACCAGATGCTGGAGGAAGCCCACAGACGACAGCGACGAGGCGCAGAGGTTCTCGCTGCCCTAGTCGAGACCCAAGGCCGTAGCTCGACCGTGGGAATGCTCGAAGGAATCTCGATTGCACCGACGGTCTCGTTGAAGAGCTCAAGCGGCGAGGTCGTCGAAGAGCTAAACGTGCCTGCCGTTATCGAGATGGCGCCAAAGATTGCCCTGGTAGACGACCTTGGCCACGTGAACGCCCCGGGTTCAAAGAATTCCTATCGCTGGCAGGACGTCGAGGAACTCCTCAAAGCTGGTATCAACGTGCTGGCCACGCTCAATGTCCACCACCTAGAAAGCTTGAGCGACAGCATTTCCGATATTCTCGGTAATCAAATTACGACCAGCGTCCCTGACCGCATTCTTCACGAGGCCGAAGAGGTTGAGGTCGTTGATGTCACCCCCCGTGCGCTTAGAAATCGACTTGAACGCGGCGACATTTTGCCACTTCCTGAGATCCAGGAAGCCCTAGACGGTTATTTTCGCGAGGGAAATCTCCGAGCGCTGCGGGAGATTGCATTCCGTGAGGCGACCAACCGTGCGGACGAAGACCTTCTTGAATATCGCAAAGAGAAGCGGATCGAAAAACCCTGGGCCGCCAAAGATCGTGTCCTGATTTGCATTAGCCCAACCCGGTCTTCGCTTCGACTCATCCGACGTGGCTGGCGAATGGGACAGCGGATGCAGGGTGAAGTTATTGCTCTACACGTGCTCGACGGAAGTAGTTCAGGCGAACGTGAGCAGAAGATTTTGCAGGAAGACCTGCTGCTTTGCTCTCGGCTCGGAATTCAAACGGAGACGCTGACCGGTCCCGTCGGCCCAACATTGATTCAATACGTTCGAGAGAAGAACGTGACCGCGCTGATCCTTGGTCACCCGGAACGTTCTCGTCTGCAAGAAATGATGAAGGGATCGATCCTGACAGAGCTTGCGAGAGAGTTAAAAACCGTCGATTTAATCGTCGTCGCTACTGAAACGATCACGTCGCAGAAGTAATTTTTGGCGGCTCTGGGTTATGCTCAAGAGAACCCAACCATGCCGAGACTCTTGAATCACGTCAATTCGCTTTGGAACTCTGCTGACGCTCCTAACGATGAAGTTGACCTTCTCGTCTACGCCTCGAACCTGCTCGGAAGGGACCCTCGGATCACCAACTTTGGCGGGGGAAACACGAGCTCGAAGATCTTCCAAACTGACCCACTGACCGGTGAGTCGGTTGAAGTGCTATGGGTGAAGGGGAGCGGAGGAGACCTCGGCACCGCAAAGAAGAGTAGCTTTGCGTCCCTCTACCAAGCGAAGATCCTCGGGCTTGAAGAGCGATTTCGCTCAAAGAAGATGCACGAGGATGAGATCGTCCCTCTCTACCCGCAGTGCACTTTCAACCTAAACCCAGCTGCCCCGTCGATCGACACTCCCCTTCACGCGTACGTGCCCGCTCCTTGTGTCAGCCACATGCACAGCGACGAGGTCATCGCGATTGCCGCCGCCAAAGATGGCGAGGCCCTTACCGAAAAGATTTGGGGAGACGAGATGGGCTGGCTTCCGTGGAAGCGACCTGGATTTGAACTGGGGTTAATGCTTCAGGACTTGATAAGAGCAAATCCAAACGCCA
The DNA here is from genome assembly GCA_038222255.1 of Fimbriimonadales bacterium. Taxonomy (GTDB): domain Bacteria; phylum Armatimonadota; class Fimbriimonadia; order Fimbriimonadales; family Fimbriimonadaceae; genus Fimbriimonas. Next base: position 5,886 of record JBBRHU010000106.1, read on the forward strand.
AGGGTGCGATCATGGGCTCGCACGGTTTCATCTGCTGGGCCGACACTTGGGAAGAATGCTACGCGCTTACACTTAGATTTATTAACGACGCCGTCGATTTTCTTGATGCGAATAAAAAGACTGAGCACCCTTTCGGAGAGACCCTCACCGAAGTTCGCGCTGATCGTCAGGAGATCCTCGCTCGTCTGCTACCTACACTTCGAGGACGGTCGATGTTCAATGGTCAACGCGTCCTCGCATCGGCCAATACGAGCGAGGCGGTGCTGGACTTCGTCAATCGCTCAAAGCTCATGGAGCTTGCCCGACTTGGCACGAGCTGCCCAGATCACTTTCTCCGAACCAAGATTCGCCCACTCGTGCTAGGTGCCGACGCCACCTTCGCCGAAATTGATGCCGCACTAACAACCTTCCGTGAAGAGTACGGCGCCTACTACGAGCGATGTAAGCATGCAGACTCCCCCGCGATTCGCAATCCAAATCCCAACATCGTCTTGATTCCTGGCGTGGGGATGATTGCGTTCGGAAAGAACGCGACCGAGGCACGCGTTGCGGGCGAATTCTATCGCAACGCAATCGCTGTGATGAAGGGCGCCGAATCGGTGAGTGAATACACAGCCCTTCCAGAGCAAGAGGCATTCAACATTGAATATTGGCTGCTAGAGGAAGCCAAACTGCGGAGACAACCACCCGAGAAGGAGCTTTCCCGAAAGGTTGTGTTACTCGTCGGTGGGGGTCCAGGCATCGGGAAGTCGGTTGCTGACAAGCTCCTCGCCGGAGGAGCTTGCGTAGTTGTCGGCGACCTCAACGGCGCACTTGGACAAGCGACTGTCGAAGGCCTACAAGCAACCCACGGCGTGGAAACTAGCCTCGCCGTCCAGATGGACTGCACGAATCGCGAATCTGTTGCAGCGGCGATCAACAAGGCGGTTCTTCACTACGGTGGCATTGATGCGGTCGTGAACATCGCTGCGATCTTTGTTCCACCAGATCGTGAAGGAAAGATCTCGGACGCGATGTGGATCAAGACTTACGAGGTCAACCTTGTGGGTTCAGCAATCGTTGCTGATGAAGCTCACAAAGCCCTTCAAGCACAGGGAACTCCTGGCAGTTTCGTGCTCATTAGCAGCGCCAACGCGGTAGTCGCCAAGAAAGGCAGCGTGGCCTACGACACCAGCAAGACCGCGGTCAATCACCTGATTCGGGAACTCGCGGTGGAATACGCTCCACTCTGCCGAGTCAACGGCGTGGCACCGGCAACGGTCGTCTCGGGTTCCCAGATGTTCCCAAGAGATCGAGTAATCGCGTCTCTTATCAAGTACGAGATTCCGTTTGAAGAGGGCGATGACGATGATCGGCTGCGAGATCGGCTCGCACAGTTCTACGCGCAGCGCACGTTGCTTAAGCAAGCGGTCACCCCTGAGCGAGTCGCTGAGGCGGTTTACCTCTTGACGACTGATCGACTATCACAAACGACCGGGCAAGTCATCTCGGTGGACGCAGGGCTTGCAGATGGCTTCTTGAGGTGATGATGACTCGCCCCACTGTTGCTGATCCAAAGCATGTAAAGCTGATGCTTACCTGCCTATGCGATGCCTTTTACGGTGAAGTTGGGATCGCAACCGTGAAGGTGCTCGAACATCTCGGGGTTGAAGTCGAGTTTGATATTCACCAAACGTGTTGCGGGCAGCCTCCCTTCAACGCTGGTGATTGGAACGCTTCGCGAAAGGTAGCAGACTATGCGAGAAACGTGCTCTTCGCCGATGATCGTGCGGTCGTAACTCCGAGCGGCTCGTGCGCGGCGATGGTTCGCGAAGGATATCCGCTCCTCTACGCGACGGAGATTCATCTCCCAGCATTCGAGCTTGCCGAGTATCTCTGGCACGTGCTTGGAGTGCAATCTTGGCCACCAAGTGGTCAGCCGACGAAGTCGCTGAGTGGTAGGAAAATTGCTCTTCATCGCGCTTGCCACGGGCGAGGCATTGGAATCCTAGAGGTCCAGGCGGACCTAGTCGCTTCGATCCCTGGAATAGAAATCGTTGAGTTCAACCAGCCGGAACAGTGTTGCGGATTTGGCGGAGCGTTTTGCGCCACGCTTGGGAAAGTCTCTGCCGGAATCGGAATCGAAAAGCTCAAAAACATTGAGGACGCCGGCGCCACCGAGATTGTAAGTGGTGACATGGGGTGCCTCATGCAGCTTAGCGGGCTGATCGAGAAGGAAGGGCTTAGCCTGAAGACCACTCACATTGCCGAACTTTTTGCAGAGGTGATCTCCTGAAGAAGTCCCGAGTAGAACTGTATGCTCGCCAACTTCCCCAGGCGACGACGAACTCGGTCCGAGAAGCCTCGGTGCAAAAAGTAGCCTCCCGCCTCTCGACGCTCTCCAAGGTCTTCGAGGTTCCCGACGATGCGAGGCATGCTGCGGCGAAGATCAAGGACTGGGTTCTCGATAATCTCCACGACCTGCTCGTTCAGCTGGAAGAAAAGTGTGTCGCGAACGGCACGGTCGTGCATTGGGCGAAGGATGCCGCCGAGGCGAACGAGATTATCCTCAAGCTTTGTCGAGACAACGCGCCGGCTGGAGCGACGATTGTCAAAGCGAAGTCGATGGCGACGGAGGAGATTCACCTCAACCACCACCTCGAGGAAGCAGGATTTCATCCGGTCGAGACGGACCTTGGCGAATATGTGGTGCAGATCGACCACGACACGCCTAGCCACATTGTTACCCCGATCATCCATAAGAACCGCCAACAGATCGCCAAGAGCTTCGAGCGAGAGGGGTTGGGCGCGTACACCGAGGTCCCTGAAGAGCTCGCAATGCAAGCTCGAACTAAGCTGCGCGACAAATTTCACCAAGCCAGCGTTGGCATCAGTGGCGTGAACTTTGCCGTAGCTGAGACCGGCACAATCGTGCTGGTGGAGAATGAGGGCAACAATCGCCTTTCAACCACCGCCCCAAAAATCCATATCGCCTTGATGGGGATCGAGAAGGTCATTCCACGCGATGCAGATCTGCCGCTTTTCCTCCGGCTCCTTGCTGGGTCGGCGACTGGGCAGGTGATCACCAGCTATGTCCACATGATTCGCGGACCACGTCGCCCAGATGAACTTGATGGGCCGGACACCGTGCATCTGGTTCTATTGGACAACGGACGAACCAGAGTCTTAGCCGGACCTTATCGCGACATATTGCGATGTATTCGTTGTGGAGCATGCCTGAATGTCTGCCCTGTCTATCGCCAAGCGAGCGGCCACGCCTACGGACACGTTTACTCTGGCCCGCTTGGTGCAGTACTTGCTCCTGCCCTCGAAGGCGTCGAGAAATACGGGGAGCTTTCAAAGGCAAGCACGCTTTGTGGGGCATGTGAAGAAGTTTGCCCAGTTGCGATTCCGATTCCACGAATGCTCCTACAGCTCCGTGATGAGAGCTTCCGA
>JBBRHU010000107.1:0-9297 GCA_038222255.1 Fimbriimonadales bacterium
GCTTAATTTCAATACGAAACCCACTGATCTCGGGCGACTGAAACTTGCTGACCGAGCGAGTCAGTTCCCGAATCATAATTGCCTGCAAACCAGAGAACCTGAGGGGAGACCTTCCGGACTCAAGGTGGCTTTCAATTTGTAGAAAGGATTCGCCAGAAAACGGTTCGTAGTTGTTCCACATCACTGATCAACGTCTACGATACAGCACCCCGCTACGTTCAGGCAAAAAAACGGCCCACGAGACTTGATGATCTCATGAGCCATTTTTTCAAGAGTCGGTTTTGGACTAGCTGTTCGCGGCCTTCGCCTTTTCGAGGTCGATCCTCGTCGGGATTCGGAACTTGAACATGGAACCAACGTTGACTTCGGATTCGACCCAGATCTCGCCCATGTGAACCTGCTCGACCAAGTGGTGGACGAGGAAGAGCCCAAGGCCAGTTCCGTAGATCTTTCGGTTGTCTTCGTTGTTCACGCGGTGGAACTTCTCGAAGACCTTTGTGAGGTGCTCCTTAGGAATTCCAAGGCCTTCGTCTTCAACTCCAAACAACAACGTCTCGCCTTCGTTCCAAGCATGGACCGTAACCTTTCCACCGTTTGGCGAATACTTGATCGCGTTGTTGAGCAAGTTTGTGAAGATTTGGTCAACCTTGTCTTCGTCACCGATGATCGACTTCGGCATCGTGTCATGGACAATAAGGTTGACTTGGTGCTTCGGACTGACCTGATGCTGCACTCGCACGACTCGTTCGAGCAAGGGCAGAAGGTCGAACTCAGTGTAGTTCGGCTTCAGCGATTCGCCTGCCTCAATACGTGAAGTGTTGAGCAAGTCGTCGATGAGTCTTCGAAGTCGGTCACATTCCGAAACAACGATGCCAAGGAACTCTCGTTGATCTTCCTTGCCGTACATGTCTTCGTCGAGACCATCAAGCAAGGTTGAGCTAAAGCCTTTGATTGCTGTGAGCGGAGTTCGGAGCTCGTGGGAAGCCATCGCGACGAAGCTGGACTTCATCTTGTCGATGTTCTTCATGTCGGTGATGTCGTTTAGAATGGCGACAACGCCGAGGTCCTTGTTCTCTTCACCACGCACCTGTGCGGCCTGGATTTCGTAAATGCGCTCTGAGCCGCCAATAAATACGGTGATCTCTCGCTTCCGACCTTCGCCACCCGTTCGAGCGTCGAAGATGGCATCCATGAACTCGTTGTTCAAGATGACTTCCTGAGCCATTTTGCCAATCGATTCACTTCCAACGTTGAAGAGGTGTCGGGCCGTCGAGTTGACCTGGCTAACACGTCCTTCGGGCGAGATTAGGATCAAGCCTGCGGTAAGTGATTCGAACGTTTGGAGAAGCTCTTCTCGCTCTTCGACCACCTGTCGGAACATCTGCAAGTTCGCGATGATCGAGCCGACGTTGCGAGCCATTCGCTCAAGTAGGCGAACATCTTCTTCGTTGAACTCTTCGCCGTGGCGCTTGTTGAAGGCGTGGAGAACACCAATCGTCGTTCGGTCAACAACGCGGTTTTCTTCATCTCGCTTTTCGATAACGAGCGGAACGGTCAAGCCGTTGTGAACGTGAAGGAGTTCAAAGGGCTCTTCCTGCGTTCGCGGATCCTTGAGCGCATCAAGGAAGATAGCCGGTTGGGCTTCACGGAACACTAAGCCTGAAAGGCCATGAGTCGCGCGGACTCGGAAAATAGTGACCTTTTCTTCTTCGATGCCAAATGCAGGCGGAATGCCTTTAAGCTCACCGCGCTCTGCATCATGAAACATGATAAGAATCTTCTCTGCTTGGAGAATCATCGCGATTCGTTGAATTAATCGACGAAGCGTGATGTCCGATTCATTGATTGGAGCGACGTCAAGGACAGCTTCCGTTTGTCGTGCTACAGAACTTTGCGGAACATTCTTGTCGGTCTCTAGCTCCTTAATTCGTCGTAGCGAAGCTTCAAGCTGGTCGCGAAGGGATTGGATATCGTCGTGCCGATCCATATTATTGAGATACACCCAGGGATTCAGGGCAAACGATACCCCTTTATGATCGAAAGATGCACCGGCTAGGTCTCCGAAACGGGCGGGAGAGGGCTGAGTTGAACTCAACTCGGCACTTTGGAAGTTATACTGAAGTTAACATGGCACAGCCACTGGAAGAGTTGCCACTGTTTCCTTTGGAAGCAGTGGTGTTTCCATACTCCGAGATCCAGCTCCATATTTTTGAGCCGCGGTACCGCGAGATGATCCAGCATTGTCTCGAGTTTGAGGTCCCTTTTGGCATCGTTCTGATCAGAGATGGCTCTGAAGTCGGCGGTGGCGCCGAACCCTATCTTGTCGGTACGGTCTGCCGAATTATCGAATCGATGCGCCATGCGGATGGCCGATTTGACATCAAGGTTCGCGGCGAGCGGAGGTTTCGAATCCGCAAGGTTGACGAATCAGGCTCCTATCTGATAGGTCTGGTCGAGCCCGTAATCGAACATGTCCCTGAAGACCAAGATCGACTCGACATCCTTGTAGAGCGCGCCCGAGAAGAGTTTTCTGCTTACGTCGGGCACATCTTTGCCCACGCAGATGCCAGCGTCCAGGTGACATTTCCGCCCGATCCGGTTGTCATGAGCTTTATGGTAGCGAACTACCTCCGTATGCCGAAGCTCCGGAAGCAACGACTCCTTGAAATCACGGAGACAATCGAGAGATTCGAAGAAGTCCTTCATGTGCTGGAGCATCAGCTGTTGGAGTCCCAACTCGTTGAACCTGATCCTTCGAGACCCTACCGGTTGTCTTCTGGCCACCTAGCTGACTGGATCAATTCCAACTGAACGGTAGGTTTCGTCTAAACTCAGACTGACTATGATTCTCGTTATCGACAACTTCGACTCCTTCACCTATAACCTGGTTCAATACCTCGGGTTGTGTGGTGCGCAGGTAGAGGTCTATCGAAACGACGAGATCACGCTGGATGAGGTCAATGCTCGAAATCCAGAAGGCATTCTGTTGTCCCCTGGGCCGTGTACACCGGCTGAATCTGGTGTCTGCCTGGATATTCTTCGGGATGCCTTTGAGAATAAGCGTACGGACCGCCCGGTCTTTGGTGTGTGCCTCGGGCATCAAGCGATCGGTCTGGTGACTGGTGCGACCATCCGGCGAGCGCGAACGATGATGCACGGCAAAGCGAGCCAGGTTGAGCACGACGGACTTGGCTACTTTGCAGGGATGCCGAACCCGTGCAAATGCATTCGTTACCACTCGCTCGTGATTGAAGAAACGACGCTTTCTCCAGAACTCGTCATCTCCGCCCGGTCGCTCGACGACAAAGAAATTATGGGTGTGCGGCACCGAACTCTTCCGATCGAAGGGGTGCAGTTCCATCCCGAATCGGTTGAATCCGAATCCGGGATGAAGATTGTTCAAAACTTTGTCGATCAAGTTCGTCTGATTAAGACTTCTTAAATCGATAAACGGGGTTTTGAAGGAGCCACGACTGAAGCATTTTGCCAACCTTGCCGAGCGAGTTTGGCGAGCACTTGTCTGGGGTGTCGTGAAGCGTGTGCCACGGTTCGTATGTGAAGTCGATCAAGTCCATCGTCGGAAGTCCGGCTTCATTGATCGGGATATGATCGTCCTCAATCGTCGGCCCTACCGATTTCGGGAACGTCGAACCAAGTCCAATTTTGCCAGCGTGATCGTAGAAATCTTGGACGAGTTTGCCCGCAAACCGCATGCTGTTTGGTTCCATCGGTACCCGCAGATCCGAGTCTCCGATCATGTCCAGCAAGATGCCGTAGTCAGGTTTTGGCGTCGGGAATTTCTTGGCATAGACCTTTGCCCCAAGAAACATTTCTGCGAGTTCTGGTCCAACGTCTTCACCATCGGTGAGCACATATTGAATCCCAAGATCGCTGTTAAAACTATTCTTCATCACGCGAGCGAGCTCGAGGAGAACGGCAACTCCACTCGCGCCATCATTCGCTCCCATGATCGGCTTGATCTGATTGTTTGGATCAGGTTCTTGATCGGCGGATGGCCGCGTGTCCCAGTGTGCAAACAAAACAATTCGAACCTTGGCCTTCGCCCAGTTCTGTGTGCCGACGATGTTCCACATCGGCATCATGTGGCCGTTCAGCGCGTACTTGTGCTCAAACGGCTGTAGCTCCACGCCGTCGCAGTTCTTCTTGAGTTCCTCAACTAGCCAATCTCTGCAGGCTTTGTGCCCCGCTGTTCCAGGAGTGCGAGGGCCGAATCGGCACTGCTTGGTGAGGTGGGACCAAGCCATTTGCGCATCAAAGGCTTCGAGGCGCAACTTTGTGGATGCTTGGACCTGAGGGCTACCATTGGTAGCGGGAGCAGCACTCGAGAAGACGAATCCGTAAGCGGCAAAGGTTAGCCCTGCGGTAACCAGCGCGGCGAGGTTTCGACGAACTTTTTGTTTTTGAGTGTGGCCTCGGCGGTTTGTCCCGTAAAGGTCTTTGTGATCTTCGACTTGTCCCATATCTTGAAGTATCCCAGTGCGCCGCGGCCGAGTGAAGAGGGCATCGCAACCGTATAGGTGCGAGCATCTTCGATTCGACTTCCGTTCACGGTCACGGTTATGACGCGCGGGGATGCTTCCGGGTTCTTAGCGAATGTGACCTCAAATCCAGAAACTTGGAGAAAGCTCGCGTTTGGCTCTGGATAGAAGTTGACGGACCGCTCAAATGCCTGTTTGATTTCTTTGCCAGTGAGGGTCACAACAACCAATTCGTCGGATTGATATTGGAGCAACGTCGAAAGGTCGTCTCGCGAATAATCTTGCTTGACCAGGCCGGCGGCTAAGAACGCGCCGTCAGTCCCAGCGAAAGCACGCAACACATCAGCGGCAGCCTGGGAACCAAGGTGCGCACCCTTCTCCGGCGAATCTTCTGAGTGAAAGACGACGGGCGGCGGCACAGGCAGGAGGAGCTTCGATTTGGAGGCTTGACCAAACGCCACCATAACCATCGACACAGATGTGACGAGTAGGGCGGTGCGGATGATCAATTTTTGCGTGCGCATTTTATTCCTACACTTATTCAGACTCTGCTGTGGACGTTCCGTTATGGTTCAGTCGTTCACTTAACTGTCGGTTGATCAAAAGCCCTACCTCAGAGGCAAAAAGGCTCGTGAATACAAGATTCACGAGCCTCTGCGTTGAGGAACAGTTGAAGCGGTTAGTCTTCGATCTTGACGCCCATCGAGCGAGCGGAGCCAGCAACGATTCGCATTGCCATCTCTTCGTCGTTCGTGTTGAGGTCAGCCATCTTCAGCTTAGCGACTTCGCGAAGCTTTTCGCTAGTTAGAGTTCCAGCCTTCTGAGTCTTCGCATTGGCAGCACCAGTGGTGATTCCTGCGGCTCGCTTGATCAGGTCAGTCACGAGTGGCTGCTTGATCTTGAAGGTGTACGATCGGTCTTCGAAGACGGTGATTTCCACCGGCATTACGAAGCCCATTTGAGGAGCGGTTTGTTCGTTGAACTTCTTCAAGAACTCCATCATGTTGATGCCCGCTTGACCGAGGGCAGGGCCGACGGGAGGAGCTGGCGTACCCTTTCCGGCCGGGATGTTCAACTTGATGTTGTGTGTAATTTTCTTTGCCATGAGCGTAATCTCGTTACGAGAAATTCGCCCGGAGAGGGAAGCTTTCGCGGGCCAGAAAGAGAGGATACCTTAAACCCCGAATCGTTTAGGCCTCCCGATTCGTCTCACTCGTCCTACGTTTGAACTCTCGAATGGGTTAAGCTAGGCCCGATATGAAGAAGCTGTGGGGTGGAGCGTTTGCGGAATCCACCGATGAACTTGTCGAAAGATTTGGCCAATCGATCGATAGCGATCTCAATTTTTGGCAAGAGGACATCATCGGTTCGGTGGCTCACGCACGCATGTTGGGTGCTCAGGGCATCATCTCTGAAGAAGAGGCGAGCATCCTCATCAAGGGTCTAGAGCAGATCCATGAGCAAGGTCCGAGCTACCTGAAGCTCGACGTCGAAGACATTCATACCGCCATCGAATTTCGCCTGCACGAACTGGTTGGCGATGTTGCAGGCAAACTCCACACCGCCCGCTCACGTAATGACCAGGTCGCGACCGACACGCGGTTGCACCTTCATAACGAAGTCCTCTTAATCCTGGACTTGATCAAAGAATTCCAAGGTGTGCTGCTTGAGAAAGCTGAGCAGTATAAGGATGCGCTGATGCCGGGCTACACCCATCAGCAACGTGCTCAGCCGATTACCCTCGGTTTCCACTTGATGGCCTACTTCTGGGCGTTCCAGCGCCATGGCTGGAGAGCGGAGCACTCCCTTGAGATCGCCGATTACTGTCCGCTTGGGTCTGCCGCGCTCGCCGGCACCAGTTTCCCCATCGATCGCCAGATGACTAGCGACCTGCTTGGCTTCCGTGGTCCGATTCCGAATGCGCTCGACGCAACGAGCGACCGTTCGTATATCATGGACGCCCTCCATATCTGCGCGATGACGATGATCGACCTCAGCCGAATCAGCAATGAGTTGGTGCTTTACAGCGGTCGTGAATTTGGCTTCATCAAGCTCCATGACTCGGTGACGACGGGCTCATCGATCATGCCGCAGAAGCGGAACCCCGACATGGCCGAACTCATTCGTGGCCGAACAGGTCGAGCGATCGCCAACTGGGTTACGCTTGCCACGACGATGAAGGGTCTCCCCATGGGCTACAACCGCGACACGCAAGAGGACAAGCCTCCGCTCTTTGACTCACTTCGCAAGGTACGAGATTCAATCAGCCTTGTACAGAAGATGCTCGATTCAGCGACGTGGCAACTCGATCGCATGGCGGAGTGCACGTATGGCGACTTCTCCACAGCAACCGACCTTGCGGACTACCTTGCAACCTCTGGAATGCCGTTCCGCCAGGCTCACGAAGTCGTTGGACGCATCGTAAGGGGAAGCCAAGAGCGTGGATTGGTGCTTGAGCAGTTGACGGCTGAGGTTCTCCATGAGATCGCTCCAGAAGTTCCTGCTTCTGCTCTTGAGGTGCTGAGCGCCGCGGGCTCAGTGCGAAGGCGAGAATCCCTCGGAGGGCCTGGACCAGAGGCGATGGCGGCTCAAATCGAGCACGCGAAGAAACTCCACTCAGCTCGCGGCTTTGTCTCGGTTGTGTAAACAAAAAAACCCGAGCTACTCAGATGAGTGCTCGGGTGATCCCTACCGCTAACCGCCGAGAATTATTTCTCGGCGAGTGCGGGTTCAGGCTTGGGCGCCGACGACTTCGGTGCGATCTCGTTTTCTAGACCATGACCGAGGGTTGGGGAGATCTGTCCGCTCTTTGGATCTTCGAGGGTCTTGCCATCGTTGGCGTAGATCCACGGGGTTTCCCAAAGGAGCTGGAGGGCCTTTCCGATGTGCATCTCGTGGTAACGATCTGGCCAGAGTTCTGCAATCTTCTTGTCAATTTTCCGCGTGTACCGAGTTGGTGCGTTCGGGAAGAGGTGGTGGGCAACGTGGGCACCGAAATAATTGTGGAGTGAGTCCACCCAGCCGAGCCACTTTGGCCAAGTCACCGAGAGCGAGCTTGCGAGGACGTCATCGTGATCAGCAAGCGGGTTCAGGAAGTGATTTGTTGAAATGTAGCCGATGACAATCGAGTTACCGATGAGCAACGGGATCAAATAGCCAAAAACAAGAACTTGCCATCCAAAGAACAGAGTGCCGCCAATCCAAAGAATCTTTGGAATGAGGAACTGAGCCCAAAGTCGAGCCTTGTCCGCACCGGTCATATCCGATTTCTTCACGTACATCAGCAACATCGTCAAGTTGTGCTGGGTCATCATCATCGAAAAGAAGCTGAAGATGATGAAGCTGCGAAGTTTCGGCGTGATGCCGAAAATCTTCTGCATGAACGCGCTGTTCTTGTACTCGTCGAGTGTGAAAAGCCGGTCAGGGTCAAACTCAGCGGACTGCGTGTGGCTGTGGTGGGTTGAGTTGTGCCACTCGCTCCAAAGGAACGCGCCGATGCCGAACGGCGAAAAGAGCAGCCCGGCCAGGAAGTGGCGAAGCTTAAGACTCTTTATGCCTCCACCATGGCTGATTTCGTGGGCGAGAAAGCCCATGCAGCCAAAGGTGTGCCCAATGGCAAGCGTGCAGAGAATGCCCACCCACCATGTGAAATGCGTAGTCAGCAGCCAAATGCCAACGCCTAGGACGAGAGAGTGCGGAATAAGCCAGAGCAGGTTTTGGCAGTCAGGCTTGAAATAATGATCCGGTAGTTCCTTGCGAAGGATTTGGCGGTATCGCGGTATGGATGATTGCATGAAGCTCTTTTATCTTGACTCCTTTCTAGTCTTCGGTGCACGGGCTAGGCCCAGATGGGCTCAAATGTCTTCCTTCGAGTCTTTCCTTAACCCGGGACTTCTCGTTATCCCCCGATCTCTTTGATGTCGACAAGCTTGTACCCAGTCAATTTTACTGGATCGAATATGAATGTCGAAGCCTGAAAGCGTGCGAGCATGTCCAGCGTGGAGGTCTCGCCCTTAATCGAAACTGGCCCATTTTCAGCCTGACCCTCAAGCTGAAACTTGGCCAGGATCCACTCATTCGGCAAAAACCACTGGACGAGCTTAACTGTCCGTCCCTTTTTGTTCGTTGCCGAAGCCGTCACTTTCCGATAGGACTTGCCGCCCTCGGACACTTTTTCCATCCCTTTGATCAATAGAGGAGGATCACTCGCGAACCGGACAGGGGTGCCGGTGTCGGCTCTAAAATTCAGCGACTCCTTTTCTGCCTTCAACATGTCACCAGCAGGATTGTAGGTTCGAGTTGCGTCGATCTTTGTCTTTGCGTACTGCTTGGCGGGGTGCAAGATCACGTACGCAGAAGTTGCATCGGCGAAAGTTTCAAACGTCGCTCCGCCGCCGGTAAGTGTGCAGTGCATCCTAACGCCATCCTTTTCGGTCACCCTGCGGATATTGTTCGTTTGGCCACCGGCAGTTATGGTGATGGATACATCCTCACGCATGGACATTGCAGAGTGAAATGCCTTGAGCTTGGCAATCTCAAGCTCCTGGAATGTCTTCGGAACTTGAAGCAAGGCGAGCGCGGGAAGCAAGGGTGTGAGGATCATTGGCGTCTATCCAAACTGTACACGAACGGGCTTCTGTTAAGGGATGAGGCGTCTCGATTGAACAGTTCCTGGGGACGACAGACCGTCACAGGTAAACTGCTCATATGCCCTCTCACGTTCGTAATGTCGGAATTATCGCACACGTCGACCATGGAAAGACGACACTGGTTGATGCCATCTTCCGGCAGTCGGGAA
>JBBRHU010000108.1:0-9275 GCA_038222255.1 Fimbriimonadales bacterium
TTCGCTATCACCCGGTGCGACACCCTCTGGGTATTAGAGGCTGCTCATATTACGCCTTATAGAGGATTAAGGACGTATGCGATTTCAAACGGGCTTCTACTACGGGCCGATATTCATACATTATTTGATCTGGCCCTAATATCGATCGAACCCGAGAAGATGAGAATACGCGTGTCAAGTAAGCTGGTCGGATCACGGTACGTTGATTTCAATAATAAACAGCTTTCCCTTCCACGCGAGTCTTCCGTTCAACCTAGTCCCGCCGCCCTTGAAGAACATCACCGAATGTTTCAACCCTGACGGTATCACATGACGACTCAGACAAGAAAGATCTAACATGACTCACGACGTTGATACTGACATGCCCGAAGCCTTTGCGCTCACTTCTTTAGATATTGGAGCGGATCGGGTTGAGTCCATTCTACGATTGGTACCAGAGGCAAGGACAGACAAGAATCGAATCGACATCGATCGACTCAAGCTTGCGATTGGAGAGGCTGTTGACGTCGGGCGAGAGCGTTTCGGCCTTAACTGGCCAGGAAAAGCTGATTGCTTTAAAACTATCCAAGCGGCGAGTGTCGGCACGCTTCGGCCGCGTGTGGAAAAGAGTGTGTCATTTGATAGCACCGGGAACGTTATAATTGAGGGAGACAATCTTGAAGTGTTGAAGCTTTTGCAGAAATCGTACCTTGGCCAATTCAAGATGATTTACATCGATCCTCCTTACAACACAGGGAACGACTTCATTTATCCCGATAATTATGCGGAAAGCCTGCAGACCTATTTGGACTACACGGAGCAAGCGGATGCTGAAGGAAAGAAATTTGGTAGCAACACGGAGGCCGACGGACGATTTCATTCAAAGTGGATGAATATGATGTATCCGCGTCTCTATCTCGCAAGGAATCTGATGCGAGAGGACGGCATCATCTTCGTCAGTATCAGCGATCATGAGGCTACCGCCCTGCGAATGCTGATGAATGAGATTTTTGGCGAAGAGAACTTTAGTGCGCAATTCGTATGGAAAAGTCGGAAGTATCCGGACTCCCGTGCGAAGACGGGCGTGTCAACCGATCATGAATATATTCTAATGTACACACGCTCGGATCGTGGCGTGCTTCGCGGTGTCGAGCGAGATGAGACGAAATTCGACAATCCGGACAATGATTCGCGAGGCCCGTGGATGAGCCGAAGCATGCTGGGCCTGGCGACGAAGGCCCAACGGCCTAACCTCCATTACGCGATAAAGGATCCTTCAAATGGACGCATCTTCCAACCGCCGGAGGATACGGGATGGCGGTATAGCCAAGATCGCATGAACGCGCTCATCAAATCGGGCTGTATTTTGTTTCCATCTAAGTTAGACGGTCGGCCCCGTGAGAAGAAGTTCCGCGCCGATCTCCAGACCGAATTCGTCGCTTTTCCAAGCATCATTGATGACGTTTTCACTGCCGACGGAACTGCGGAGATTCGAGCACTGTTTGGCGAGGATATCTTTGACTTTTCAAAACCATCTATCTTGATTGAGCGGCTAGTTAAGCAGGCCGCGGGTGAAGATGGACTAATCTTAGATTTCTTCGCGGGCAGTGGGACAACGGCTCAAGCCGTTCTGCAACAGAACCAGAAAGACGGTGGTGGTCGTCGGTTTGTCCTGGTGCAACTTCCAGAACAGACTGGCCGAGCCACGCTGCCAACGATCGCCGATATCTGCGAGGAGCGGGTTCGTCGGGTTATCAAGAAGCTTCACAGCGAGGAGGAAGGCAAATTAGACATGACCGCAACGGCCGAACAGGACCGCGGATTCAGAGTGTTTACGCTTGATCAATCAAATTTCACAACGTGGGATGCAAAGGTAACGCACGACGCAAAAGTCCTCGAACAGCAGCTCGAATTACATGTGGAACATATTCGCACCGAGCGAACAGAGACTGACATACTCTTCGAATTGCTGCTCAAGAGTGGGTTCCCGCTAACAACGCCCGTGTCGAAGGAAAGTCTGGCAGGAAAACCCGTTTATTCGGTCGCAGGAGGCGCGCTCGTGATTTGCCTTGAGCGCGCGCTCACCCTCGAACTGATTCGCGCGATTGCGGAGCATAAGCCTGAGCGCGTCGTGTTGCTGGACGAAGGGTTTGCCGGTAACGACCAGTTAAAGGCGAACGCGGTTCAGACGTTCAAGACCAAGGGTGTCACCAGCTTTAAGACGGTATAGGAGTACGGCTCGTGAAGATTCAGTTCGATGCCAACCAGCCTTACCAGCAAGCAGCAATCGCAGCTGTGACCGACCTGTTCGAGGGGCAGCCCCAAGGGGCGCCCGAATACTCGGTCATCCAGATGGGTGATTGGGGCGGCATGTTCGCGGGCCAGGAGCGCACCGAGCTTGGAGTGGGAAACCAAATCCTGATCTCAGCCGATAAGCTGCTCGGTAACGTCAGGGGTGTTCAGACGCAAAACGACATCGAAGTGGACAACCCTAAGGCTCCTTTGGAAACGTGGGAGTTGTTCGATTCAGCTGCCAACGCACCACGCACATGCCCGCATTTCTCTGTGGAGATGGAAACGGGTACGGGCAAAACCTACGTCTATCTGCGCACCATCTTTGAGCTTTCTCAGCGATTTGGCTTTCAGAAGTTCATCATCGTCGTTCCGAGCGTTGCCATCCGCGAAGGCGTGCTCAAGAACATCGAGATCACTGCCGAACACTTCCGGGCAATCTATAACAACCTTCCGTTTGAACACTTCGTCTATGACGCGAAGAAGGTCAACCGGCTCCGCCAGTTCGCCCTTAGCAATACGCTTCAGATACTTATCATTAACATTGATGCCTTTCGTAAGAACTTCACCGGCACCGAAGCCGAGCAAAAGAGCAACGTCATCTATAAAGAAAGCGACAGGCTATCCGGCAGGCAACCCATTGAATTCGTTCAGGCAGCAAGGCCGATTGTCATCATCGACGAGCCGCAAAGCGTGGATTCCACCGATCGCGCGCAGGAGGCGATTCGGTCGCTCAATCCGCTATGCACCTTGCGCTACTCGGCTACACACCGCAATCCCTACAACCTTGTCTACCGCCTGGACCCGGTGAAGGCGTTTGAACTTCGTCTCGTCAAACAGATCGTCGTCGCCAGCGCCGCAGGCGAAGGTGGCGCGAATGACGCGTTCGTTCGTATCGAAAAGATCGAGTATAAACCCGCAATTAAGGCAAAAGTGCGGATTCATACCCAGACGCCAGACGGGCCAAAGGAGAAGTCGTTCACCGTCAAGAACGGGTCCGACCTCTTCCAGCTATCCGGGGAACGCGCTGCCTACGAGAACGGATATGTGATTGCTGAAATCAACGCGGAACCCGCCAATGAGTACGTCCGCTTCAACAATGGTCGGGTTTTGAAGCAGGGCGAGGAGAGCGGCGGCATGCGGGATGATGTGTGGCGAGCGCAGATAAAGCACACCGTTAAGAAGCATCTGGAGAAGGAAATCCAGCTTCGCGGTCGCGGCGTGAAGGTGTTGAGCCTGTTCTTCATCGACCGCGTCGCCAATTACCGCGATTACGACAGTGCCGGGCATCCGGTGAAAGGAAAGTTCGCCGAAGCGTTTGAAGCGGCCCTAGCCGAGTACGCAAGGGATGCACGGTACGCACAACTGGAATGGCTCAAACTTCCGTTCGACCGCGTACATAACGGCTATTTCGCATCCGACAAGAAAGGCGTGCTGAAGGACACTCGCGGCGATACCCAGGCCGATGACGAGGTTTACAACCTCATCATGAGAGAGAAGGAGCGGCTTCTTTCCGAAGATGAGCCACTTCGCTTCATCTTCACGCACTCCGCGCTCCGCGAAGGCTGGGACAACCCGAATGTCTTCCAAATCTGTACGCTCAATGAGACGCGCAGCGCCATGAAGAAGCGGCAGGAGATTGGGCGCGGTTTACGCCTGCCAGTCGATAAGGACGGCAAGCGCGTCTTCGATGACTCGGTCAACAAGCTTTTCGTCATGGCCAATGAGAGCTACGAGGACTTTGCCAGGGCGCTGCAAAGCGAATACGAGGAGGATTGCGGCGTCACCTTTGGCAAGGTGCCGCTCACGGCAATTGCTCGCATTCCTCGTGTGGTTGATGGTCAGGAGCAGCCCATCGGCCGTGCAGTCGCCGAGACAATTCACACGGCGCTCGTTGAGCAAAAGATGCTCGACCGTGATGGCCGCATTCAACCTGCTTTCGACCCCAAAAGACCGGGCTTCAAGATTGACCTGCCCGAGGGGCATCAAGAGTTAGCCCCGGCGGTGATTGACCTGCTTACGTCTTACCAGATTGAACGGCATATCCGTAAGGACAAGGACGAAGGCGTTAATCGCCTGAAAAAGGAAGTCCAGCTCAGTCCCGAGTTCATCGCACTTTGGGATCGGATCAAGCCCCGGACAACGTACCGCGTCGAATTTGAAACTGACACCCTCGTGCGGCGGGCAGTCGATGCGATTAAGCGCATGGAGAAGATCGAGCGCCCTAAGATTCGGGTCAGTGCCGGGCAAATCGAGGTGAAGCGTGGCGGACTGGCGACGACGGCATTAAGCGTCGCCGAGGAGCGCGTTGCAGTCGATGCCTATCCCGTGCCAGATGTCCTGGCGTACCTTCAAAACGAGACGGAGTTGACCCGATCAACGCTCGTGCGAATCCTCAAGGAGTCGGGCAAATTGACGGAATTCTTTGCCGATCCGCAACGCTTCATGGATGCCGTGGCCACAATCCTCAAGCATGAGCTTCACCGACTGCTTGTGGACGGCATCAAGTACGAGCGCATTGGCGGAAGCAACCCAGACGCCGATTGGGAAATGATGCTCTTCAAGAACGAGGAGCTGATTAACTACCTCGAAGCCTTGCAGGTAAAGAATTCAATTTACGAGTACGTCGTCTACGAGTCAGAGGTTGAACGCGAATTTGCCAAGCGCCTCGACCAGCGCGAGGACATCAAGCTCTTTGTCAAATTGCCCCGCTGGTTTGAGATTGATACGCCGGTCGGCAAATACAACCCCGATTGGGCAATCGTGAAACTAGACGGGCAGGCGATGTATCTCGTCCGCGAGACGAAGAATACTCACAACTTCCTGAAGCTTCGTACCAGCGAAGCGGACAAGGTCAGGTGTGGGCAAAAGCACTTCGAGACGCTCGGGGTGCCGTTTTCGGTCGTTGTGACTGCGGATGAAGTGTGAGAGGGAACCTGTGCCTGCAGCTAGCGCTCAAGAACCCCAGCAAGCAGACCTGCCGATCGATAAGGGGCTGGCGTCCCGCGAGCCGGACGTCGGCGGCGTCACCTAATTGGATGATCCTTCTCGGGCGTCAAAAATCCGGAAAGCGTTGTTTAAATCCGGTTCGAGAGGACGGACTCCAAGACTGCGTAAGCGTCGGGCGAACCACAGGTGGACGGTGGTCGTTGCGGCGGCCGCGAACCACTCGCTGGATAAAGGGGGGAGTAAACAATTACTCAGCGTCGGCGGTCGCCGGCTTCCACTGTCCCGGCAGAAGTTCCACGAGTTTGCTGATCGGCTGACTGGCGATCCGGGTCAGGACGTCGCGGAGATACTCAAAGGGGTTGACCTTGTGCCGCTCGCAGGTGGCGATCAAGCTGAAGAGGATCGCGGCGGTCGCCCCGCCGGCATCGGATCCGCAGAAGAGCCAGTTTTTTCTTCCCACTCCGATTCGCCTCAAGGCGTTCTCACCGGCGTTGTTATCGATGGCCAGGTCGCCGTCGCTGACGTAGACGCACAGGGCGTTGTACTGGTTCAGGGCGTAGGTGATCGCCTCGCCCAACCCCGGCTTGCGCGGCGGGAAATCGAAACGTGCCTTCTTCAAGCCGCTTGTACCAGAGGCAAAACCCGTCTTTGTCCCAGTAGAGAATCTTGAGGCGATCGCCGCTGCGTGAGCGGAAAACAAACAGGCTGCCGTCCAGCGGATCCTGACAGAGCGAGGAGCGCACCGTCTCTGCCAGACGGTCAAAACCCCGGCGCATATCCGTCGGCGAGGTGCAGAGGAAAATCCGCACATCCGAAGCGCGGTCCATCTCGCCCAGCGTGGGAAGTTTCAGCATGGCCTTCCCTCCAGAACGGCTACCACCCGCGCCAGCAACGCCGCGTTGCAACCGGCGCGGATCAACAATCGGCGATGATCGGGAAAAACCAATTCCAGCGGAGACTCCCCTTCGACTGGTTCGACAAGCTCACTGCGGGCAAGCTCAGGGCAGCCCTGTTCGACAGCGGCAACGGCCGCCGGCATCGACGCGGCATGCACCTCGACAAACGCCAAAGCCGGTGTCTGCCTGCCAATCGCCTGGCCGTCACGATGCCGGATCTCTCGCCGCCAAAAGTAGAAGGCGGTTTCCTTGAGCGTCTCGCGCTCGCAAAACGCCCGCACGGTCAAGCCGCTACGCGTTTGATGCGAGAGGTTTGCCCGCCAGACGGATTCTTTCTTCGGATCACGACCACGCCGCGCCGCGGCAGGATTGTTCCATTTGCTCATGCCGGCATCGTGCAGTCACCGCCGAAAAGTTTGTAGATGCGGTTCGCCGGACGCTTACAAGACTGCCGCCGGATCGGCCCTTATTCAACGGTCCAATAAGGCAAAGTGAGCTGCCAGAAGACTTGATAATTGCGTCTACCCGTTGAGGTGCGGAAAATCGGAGGGTTCGCCAATCACCATTCCCCCGCGGTAGTTCCCACCCTCGTGTACGCAATAATGGCAAGACCAGCACAGGATCACACAGTTATCCAGTACGCTCGATCCGCAGAGCTTGATATGTCGGATGTGATGCGCCTGAGCACTCTCCCCATACTTATGCTCGGCTTGTCCCGCCCCACCCAGCGCGGAAATTCGGGTTCCACAACTGCCACATCGATTCATCTGACGAATCAGCGCGCGCTGGCGCGTCTCAAGAGAGAATTCGTTCGCTCGTTTCATCGTTCTCTTTTGCAAACCTGTAGAATAAACGCTCCCATCCGATTGACGACCCATCATTCACGTCCCTCTCGTTGTCGACTTCCCGCCGGGCCAATCAACGAGCGCCTGGGCTTCATTCACGCCATCCATAATGGAGTTGCCCGTCTTCATGTCTAGCATCTTCACGAGATCGGCCAAGTCAGCGTATTGCACTGACGCTTGCGACTTAGCGTTGATTTCTCGCATCCGGTCGCTGCTGTGATAATCCAACTCCCATTTCTCACACAAACCTCCACTGCTCGAATTGGCGCCGCGAGTGATAGCAACGAGCCGGACATAGGAAAAACCCTTCACCCGCGCCACCCTCCGATTCAACACATGATCAATCACCAGTCCGCTCAGATCATTTTCCGGCAGCGCTGTCTGATATGCTTTGCGATAGTATTTAAAATCAACGTGCGCCCACACCTGCTTCACACAATGCAGAGTGCCGACGTTCGGGTGATTCCAAATGGGTAACAAGGCGTCGCGCTCCAAGGGCGCTTGACAGGCGACGAGCAAGACTGCCTCGGGAGATCCGCTAACAAGTACGCGTTCGACGTTTCCAACGTGCCGTTCAATCGCGGATCGATCCCTGGCCGCGATTGGCACGTACAAGCAGGGCGCGAGTCCCGAGTTCTTGGGAATGTCGATCGCCCACTTATCAATTTGTCGCTGACTCATTTGCCGCCCTCGATCGTCTATTGGCGTCTCCTGTACCGATCCGACACTTCGAGGTGAGCAAGTTGCTCAACAAGCTATTTTTTCTCGTCCCTTTTCCCTGCGGTCCGCCGGTCAAGTTCCTTCTCGCTGCGCGTTCCGGCCGCTTCGATCGTCACGGACCATTGACGGTCCTCCCTTTAGTGATCCAGATTCCATGAGATTGTATGGGCCGTGCAGAGCTTTGGGTAAGCGATGTGAAGCAGGGCGTGCCGGCTCTCGAACTTGGTAAGAAATTGGCAAGAATATTGGCAACATTAGTCCACTCTCGCTACAATGCGAAGGCAACAGGGATTAACGTTAATCCCTGATTTACAGTGGTTTTCCAACCAGTTTGCAACATCAAGCCAATGCCTAATTGGTAGGTTCGAGTCCTACCTGCCGAGCTTTACGGACAAGATCACGCACCGGTCTTAACACCGGTGCGTTTTTCTTTTCCTGCTGGGGACGTTCTGGTGCCCCGTTGCTCCCCGATGGCCCCTCGTCCGGTCCCTTCGTCGACTCCTGATGGTCACCGAAAACTTCGGGGAAGAACTTCAGGCGATAGGTACCGGACTTGCCCTTGCTAGCGGTCGGTGCTTGTCGTCGGCCACACCCGGCATCTATGTCCGCAGCCAAGCTGTGGTAGCACCATCTGCGAGAAGGGTCAGCCGAGCCTCAGAGAACTGACCTATCGTCGTCGGCAACTTGCTGCATGGTTCCGGCGATTACAGGGAAACCGCTGATATGTCCACGGTCAATCGCACTTCGCTTCGGAAGAACAAACATCCCTATGAGAACGAGTATCATTGGTGCTGAAATCCATGGGAGAAACTCCACGCCAGGGCCCATGTCGCCCGCTAAAGGCAAACAGCTCAATCCTGCCACAAGACTGGTGCCTCCAACGATCGTGAGCTGACGTCGGGTGCAATTAGGCCGCAGAGCCATGATCCAGGCGACCACGAAGCCGACGTTGGCGATTACCCCAAGCACGCAGGCGACAAATTCTCGTAGATTCGGTGCGCCCCCGCCGTTGACCAGGCCAACCGGATTACTCAAGCCCAGCATCGTTCCAAGAAAACTCAGATAGGCCAAATTCCATCCGCGGTGCATGGCCAACGAAATGACGAACAGGTTCGTCGACAGCAAGATAAATACCAGCCGTAGTTTCACATCATCACCATACCACGGGACAAGTCTGTGCAGCCAACAGTCTCGCCCGACGTCATCGTCTTGTCACATCAAATCAACGCTCTATCACCCTCAATCTTAAGGAGATCCCATGACTGCAATGTCTACCAATGCAGCGTCAACTTTGTCAGGGTCAGGGTCAGCGTCTTCCCGTCGTGCCGCACGCGGTACGCGCATCGGTTGGGCAAGGCACAGTAACAGCGACAGCAGAGTCCGCAGATTAAACAGGTATTGGAAAGCCCACCGCACGGGACCATCTTACCGCGCTTCAGAACGAACGTCGTAAATCACAGTCCCATTCATCCGGCCGCACCGGCGCATCCTGCCGCGCGCCGCAGGGCCAGTCCAACCCCTCACCACCGGTCATTCTCGTCGATCCATCGAATCGAGGCGTAATACCACCCCGCTGCTATCACCATGCAGCCCC